>USBP01000033.1 GCA_900552985.1 uncultured Oscillospiraceae bacterium | reverse complement strand
CGTTGGGATTAATCTGGATGCGATTGCAGTCGCCTCAAAAAACACGGAGAATATTGTGCGCGTCAAATCAGAGGGATACCGTATGGATGTGATCGATCTCTCCGATTTGAGCATACAGGAGAAGGAAACTGGTCATTCCGCCTCGTTGGTGCGCGGCGTATGTGCGCGTTTCCAGCAGCTGGGCTATCGTATCGGCGGCTTTGATGCGACCACTGCCTCGCGCGTACTCAGCGGGTCGGGGCTTTCCTCCTCTGCGGCGTTTGAGGTGCTGCTCGGCACGATGTTGAATTACTTATTCAATGATGGCAAAATTGATCCTGTGGAAATTGCACAGATCGCACAATATGCAGAGAACGTGTATTTCGGTAAGCCGTGCGGCCTGCTTGACCAGATGGCGAGTGCGGTCAGCGGATTTGTCATGATTGATTTTAAAGACCCATCCTCACCGGTGATTGAAAAGGTGGATTTTGATTTTGCCTCCTGTGGGCACTCCCTCTGCATTGTGGATACCGGCGGCAATCATTCCGACCTCACTGACGAGTATGCGGCAGTGCGCGGGGAAATGGAAGCGGTCGCTGCCGAATTCCAGAAGCCGGTTCTGCGTGAGGTGGAAGAGGCGGAGTTTTTAAAGGAGATTCCCACTTTACGCAATCGGGTGGGGGATCGCGCCATCCTGCGCGCTCTGCATTTTTACGAGGAAAACAAGCGGGTTCTGCGTGAGGTGGAAGCCCTGCGCAGCGATGATTTTGAAGCCTTTAAGCAGAATATCATTGAAAGCGGTCAATCCTCCTTTATGTATAATCAGAATGTCTTTACGCCCCGTCTTCCCAAGGAACAGCCGGTCGCTTTGGCCTTGCAGATTACAGAACGACTACTGCGCGGAAAGGGCGCATGGCGTGTGCATGGAGGAGGCTTTGCAGGGACGATTCAGGCATTTGTGCCCAATGACTGTCTGGAAGCGTACCGCACGGAAATGGAGCGCATTTTCGGGGTCAATACCTGCTATGTGTTATCTATCCGCCCGGTGGGCGGCGTACAGATCGCAGCGGAATAGGGGTTCAGCAAAGAGCATCGGTCGCCGCAGGATGTTCTTGCACGCCCTGTAGATTGTTTTTTGTTGCTTGATGGTGAAAGCGCCCGATGTGTGCCAAGGGGCGCTTTTTGCCTTTTTGGGAGTGCTTAATGCCGTTTTGGAGTGGTTGTTTTGGTGGCTGTGGTTTATGGCGCCGTTGTTTGCGCTGCCACCTTGCTGGGTGCATTTGTTGGCCTTGGCGGAGGTGTGGTAATCAAACCGGTATTGGACTTAATCGGTGCGCACACTCTGGAGCAGGTGAGCTTTTTCTCCTCCTGCGCCGTTTTTTCGATGTCTGTCGCTTCAATGGCGAAGCATATCAAGAACAAAACGCCCATCAGGGGTTCCATTGTCTTGCTCGTGGCGGTAGGTTCTGTTGCGGGCGGTATTTTAGGCAACGCTCTGTTTACCACAGCGATGGAGTCCTCCGGCATGCCGGAGGTTGTAAAGGGGATTCAATCCGCTCTTTTGGCGGCTCTTCTGATTGTGGTTGTGTTTTCTGTGCTGGTGAAGCACCGTACCTTCCATATACATCATCCAGCTGCTATTTTATTGACCGGGTTTTTCTTGGGGACGGCTGCCGCCTTTTTGGGCGTCGGCGGAGGGCCGGTTAACGTGGCGTTTTTAACGCTGTTTTTTTCCTTTTCCATGCGGGATTCTGCCGTTTATTCGGTAGCCGTAATCTTTTTTTCTCAGTGCGCCAATCTGATCACTACAGGGATTCAAACGGGATTTGCGGGCTATGATTTAAAAATCCTGCTGGTTGTAATTCCGTGTGGGGTTACAGGCGGCCTGATTGGATCGGCGTTAAACCGGCGGTGCGGGGAGGCCTCTATTCAAAAGGTGTTTGTGTTTGCCGTTTCAGCAGTTGCCTGCCTGTCTCTTTATAATGCAATAAATGCTTTTTTGTCAATATATGGAGGTGTCCAATGAGGCCTAATATTATTTTTTATTTCAGTGACCAGCAGCGGTGGGATACCATCACGCCGGAGGTCACGCCCAACCTGATGCAGCTTGCGCAGGAGGGGATTTTATTTGAAAATTCTTACACCTGCCAGCCGGTCTGCGGCCCTGCGCGCGCCTGCCTGCAAACAGGCGTTTATGCCACGCAGTGCGGCTGTTACTGGAACGGTGTGCCGCTTCCGCAGGAAATCCGACCGCTGGCGGATTATTTCAATGAGGCGGGGTATGAGACTGCCTATGTGGGAAAATGGCATCTTGCCTCAGACCGCTTGCCGGGTGTGGGCTTTCACTGTGAAAAAACTGCTGTGCCAAAGGACAGGCAGGGCGGCTACCGAAATTGGTGGCGCGCGGCGGATGTGCTGGAATTCACCTCACATGGATATGATGGCTATGTGTTTGATGCAGAGGGCCGTCAAATTGATTTTCAGGGGTATCGTGCAGATTGCATCAACGACTTTGCGTTGGAATATCTCGATCAAAAAACATCAGATGCACCGTTTTTCCTCTTTGTTTCGCAGTTGGAGCCTCATCATCAAAACGATCACGGCCGCTACGAAGGCCCCAGGGAAACGGTTGCGCGGTACCGGAATTATCCCATCCCGCCTGATCTGTCCTTTTTAAAGGGCGATTATGAGCAAATGTATCCGGATTATATGGCGGCGATCAACCGGTTGGATGAAAATGTGGGGCGCTTGGTACAAAAGCTGAAGGAAAAAGGGCTGTATGATAATACGATCCTGATTTATACCAGCGACCACGGCTCGCATTTTAAAACGCGAAATATGGAGTATAAACGCAGCTGCCACGATTCTGCTGTCCATACGCCTTTGATTATTTGCGGCGGTCCATTTTCAGGAGGCAAGCGGGAAAGACGCCTGGTCAGCCTGATCGACCTGCCGCCTACGCTGCTGGAGCTTGCTGGCATTCCGATCCCGGGCAGCTATATGGGCCGCTCCCTGGTGCGGGAACTGAACGGAAAGGAGCCGGAGAGGGATTGTGTGTTTATCCAGATCAGCGAGAGCCAGTGCGGTCGGGCGGTGCGCACAAAAGAGTATAAATATTCCGTGCGTGCACCGTTTGCATCCGGTTTGACCGCGCATTCTTCCACGGTTTATGTGGAGGATTATTTATACGACCTACAAAAGGATCCGTTGGAAAAGGAAAACCTGATTCGCAGCGGTGCATATGCTCGTGCACGCAAGCAGCTTCGGGCATTGCTCCTGCGGGAGATGGAGCGGGCAGGAGAAAAGAAGCCGATCATCCTGCCGGCCCTGTATGCAAGAAGAAGATAACATCTCTGCTGAAGGCAGAGCGGCAAAGTCCACTTTTTCACATTTGTTTCCATTGTGTCATAGAATGGCCGAGAAGGGACGCTGCCATAAACCTATTTTTGCGGCCCTGTTCTGGGAGGAATTCTATGAAAAAAAGGTGGCGCAGAATTCAGTGCGCGCTGATGAGTATGGTGCTGGTATGCGTATTTTTCTGCGAAACGGCTTCGGCGCTTGCGCCTTCTGGCCAGCGGATCTATCGGGGGATTGACGTCAGTGAATATCAGGGCGAGATTGATTTTGCCCAGGTGAAAAGCAGCGGGATACAGGTGGTCTATATCCGTTCCAGTTTGGGAAGCGACTATGTGGATCCTTATTTTAAAAGAAATTATGAAGGCGCGAAAGCAGAGGGCCTGAAAATCGGGTTTTATCACTATGTGACGGCCCGCACAACAGCGCAAGCCGAGCAAGAGGCGCATTTTTTCGCTTCGACGGTTGCTGGTACACAACCGGATTGCAGGCTCGCTATGGATTTTGAGTATTTAAACGGCCTGACTGCTGCACAGGTCAATGCCATTGCATGGACGTTTTTGCAGACCCTCGGCCGTCTGACCGGGAAGGAACTGGTGGTCTACAGCGACACCTCCAATGCGCGTTCTGTGTTCGACCGGCGGATAGCAGCCGCGTATCCGCTCTGGGTTGCGCAATATGGCGTTGAAACACCCGATGAGAACGGAAAATGGGAGAGCTGGGTTGGTTTTCAGTATACCTCTGCGGGACGGGTGAACGGAATCAGCGGCAATGTGGATCTGGATCGGTTCACAGAGGATATTTTTTTGGAAGCGGCAGACAATCTCCCTGTTCCGCCCCGTCCCGCCCCGCAAAAACAGACGGCCATTGTTTTGGTCACCGTCCGCAGAGGGGATACGCTGTGGGGGATCGCGCAGCGGTATCACACAACGGTTGCAGAGCTTTTGCAGCTTAACCGAGTGGAAAATCCCAATCTCATTTATGCGGGGGAACGCCTGCGCGTTCGCGTTCCATTGCAGGATGAGCCAGGAGTTGAGATAACCGATTATACAGTGCGGCGGGGCGACACGCTGTTTTCCATTGCCCGCCGGTTTGGAACGACGATTGATTCCATTGTGGCCATGAATTCACTCCGAAATCCGGATTTGATCTATGCGGGGGAACGCCTGCGTATTCGCCGCATGGCCTTAAAAACGTACACCGTCAAAAAGGGCGATACGCTCTGGGCGATCGCCCGGCGGTTTGGAACTTCGGTGTCTGTGCTTGCACAACTCAATCAGCTGGAGAATCCAGATATGATTTACCAGGGACAAATATTACAACTCCCATAATGGAAAGATCAAACGGCGGCGTGAATACTGCATATGCCGCCGTTTGTCTATCCGTGCTGATTTGGATTCTGTTCGATCCCGTTTTTGATATTGCTTTGGCGTAATGCCGTATCATGAATCATGGAAAAACGGTTGAAAAAAATATTTCATTTACCTCTTGATTTTTTCACAGCGGTTCGTTATAATAACAAAGCACCGGGAATGACCGACCGGTGCTTCATTTTGGAGAGTTGTCCGAGCTGGTCGAAGGAGCACGACTGGAAATCGTGTAAACGGTCAACGCCGTTTCGAGGGTTCGAATCCCTTGCTCTCCGCCAAAATAAACATCGTAATTTTGATACGATATGTATCAGAGTTACGGTGTTTATTTTTTCTCGAAAGGCCTTTATATCAAGGGCTTCTGCTTTAAGCCACTATCGAAACAAATCTCACCTCTGCTGGGACTATTTCAAAAGGGAAATTCGGGCAGCGAAGGTATCATTTAATTATTGCAGTCGCTGTTGAAAAATATTCGTTGCAAAATGAACCTTTTGAGACCGGCACTCGTCTATATAAGTGAAACCGGTTTTAATTACTTATAGACCAAAGGGGGTGATGATGTGGAGGAGTTTGAGAACTTGCTGGAAGCAGAACGAATATCTGTTGAAAGGCTTGTAAGATTTCGGATAAACTTATTATACAAGGGGATAGAAGTATGGCGGAATCAAATTATCATCAAATCAAGGGCGAAGTCAAAGGCTCTGTGTGGCGAGAAGAGCAGCCATTTACCTCAAATGATTGCATCTGTCTGAAAACGAAAACGGAAAGCTGCAAGATATTACAGCTCACCGATATTCACCTACGTCAATATACAAAAAATACTTTCGGCACGGCACGCAAAATTCATAAAATGATTCAGAATGAGAGGCCTGATCTTGTTGTCGTTACGGGCGATTTTACAGCCTTAAAAAACAATAAGCGGGATACCAAATGGCTTGTTCGTGTGCTTGACCGTGAAAAAACGCCTTGGACGGCGGTCATGGGGAATCATGATAGCCAAGGGAAGTACGACCGCTATTACATTGCCAATATCCTGGAAAGCAGTCGATACGGCCTTTTCCGCCAAGGCCCCAAAAACATCGGGGGTGTGGGAAACTTTATCTTCTCCCTAACGGCAAACGGCAAGCCCTGGGGCGCGTTGTTTTTTCTTGATTCTCACACTTCATTTGAGATCAATGGCCTGCGCTATCAATCCTTGACACATGAGCAGATTTCGTGGTACAGGTGGGCGGTAACCGGAATGACTTCCCTTTACAGAAAAGGTGAAGCGCTGAAAGACGTTATCCCATCCCTGATGTTTCTCCATATCCCGCTCAACGAATTTCAAGATGCATGGGAAAAGGGACGTGTTATTTTGGGGACAATGGGGGAGGATAAAGTTTATGCCCCGGAGGAAAACAGTGGGATGTTCTCCGAAATCGTGCGGCTAAAAAGCACGAAGGGTGTATTTGCTGGGCACGATCATGCAAGCACTTTTTGCTGTGAGTACCAAGGCGTTGTCTTGGGGTATGGAACGCATACCCGTTTTAACAAAAAAAACAAAGAGGAAAATCGTTTCGCGGGCAGCGTGATTATCATGGATAAAAACGGAAAATTAACGCTAAAACAGACGGGGTGTAGAAAGACAAAGGATAAGTGAAGTGGAAATGGATGCGTTATGAACAAATTGGGCACTAAAATATAAATATGATCGATATAAAAAATCAAGGAAAATACTTGACTTTCTATCCTGCTACGGGTATAATCCAACCAATGGCTGCGATAAGAAGAAGTAGCGGTATCCGTCCGGCGCAGAGAGTCCCCGGTTGGTGGAAGGGGATGCGGGCGCATCGTGAAATACATCTTTGAGCCGCAAGGCGGAACGGGTTTCCCCAGTAGGCCGCGCCGGCAGCGCCCGTTACAGCGCGAGGGTATTCATCGCTTTGCGAGTGTACCCGGTGAGGCCGTTTTTGTGAGGAAACGGTAAATAGAGGTGGTACCGCGGATTTTCCGCCCTCTGTAATCTGAATGGTTGCAGAGGGCGTTTTTTTGCCGTCTGCACGAAAAAATCGGGAGGTATCTGAGATGGGCATGAGCGTATTTGAAGAGCTCAAGGCGCGTGGAATGATCGCGCAGATGACGAATGAGGAAAAAATCCGCGAGCTGATGGACACACAGAAGATCAAATTCTATATCGGCTTCGACCCCACGGCGGACAGCCTGCATGTGGGCCACTTTGTGCAGATTATGGTCATGGCGCATATGCAGCGTGCAGGCCATGTGCCAATCGCCCTGTTTGGCGGCGGCACAGGAATGATCGGAGATCCCTCCGGCAAAACCGACATGCGCAAAATGCTGACGAAGGAGACCATCCAGCACAATATCGACTGCTTCCAGAAGCAAATGTCAAAGCTTGTTGATTTTTCAGACGGTAAGGCAATCATGGTTAATAATGCGGATTGGCTGCTGAACCTGAACTATATCGACTTTTTGCGTGAGGTAGGCGTGCACTTTTCTGTCAACCGGATGCTGGCGGCGGAATGCTACAAGCAGCGGCTGGAGCGCGGGCTTTCCTTCTTTGAACTTAACTATATGATTATGCAGAGCTATGATTTTCTCGTGCTCAGCCGCAAATATGATTGCCAGCTTGAATTCGGCGGGGATGATCAGTGGAGCAACATTATCGGCCGCCGTATGGATGGCCGCGAGGTCTGTGGCATGACCTTTAACCTGCTGCAGACGAGCGACGGCCGTAAGATGGGAAAAACGGAAAAGGGCGCTGTGTGGCTCGATCCGGAGAAGACAAGCCCCTACGAGTTTTATCAATACTGGCGCAACGTCGGCGATGCGGATGTGGTCAACTGCATGAAGATGCTTACCTTTATTCCGCTCGAAGAAATTGCAGAGTATGAAAAGCTTGAGGGCAGCGCGCTGAATCAGGCCAAGGAAAAGCTTGCCTTTGAGGTGACAAAGCTCATCCACGGCGAGGAAGAGGCGCAGAAGGCGCAGGCAGCTGCGAAGGCGCTGTTCGGAAGTAGCACGGATACCGAGCATATGCCGACGACCATCCTCAAAGCGGAGCAGCTTACAAACGGCGCGATTCCGGTGATCGATATTCTGGTGGCCTCTGCGCTCGCCAAGTCGAAGGGCGAGGCCCGCAGGCTGATCGAGCAGGGCGGTATCACCGTAGATGATGAGCGAGTGACGGATATCGGCAAGACGGTTTCCGCAGAGGATTTTGCAAAGGGTCACGTGCTTGTGAAGAAGGGGAAGAAGGTTTTCCATAAAATCGTGCTGGAATAAACCCGTAGAAACTCGAAAGGTACAGATCATTCAGAATATAAAAACGGCGGGCCGTTTTTATCAGGAGCCAGTTGATTTATAATGCCTGAGGCCAATCCGCCAGACGGCATAGCATGGGATGAAAAAGACAAAGCAAACGAGGGGTGCAAATATCCGTATGGGGTTTGTGGAATGCCCGGTGAGATACTCTAGCGGGATCTGCTGAAACCAGGCGTAAGGCACCACCGCCGTGCAAAAGGCAAGCACAGCCTTCCCGTAAACAGAAACGGGGTATTGCCCAAATTCCTTGCAGCCATCTGTGAAAACGTTCATAAATTCCAGCCCCTCCAGCGTAAAAAAGCTGAACGCCGCATATAACAGGAACAGGCTGGAGAATACGGCCGTCCCGCCAACGATCATAAAAACAAGCGTCAGAATCCTGGCAAACGACCATTGCACGCCGCTTTGCCAGAAGGCGACGGCTAACATCAAAATACCCTGCAGCATTCTCCCGATGCGCGTCAGCTCGAATTTGGAGGCCAGAATCTGAAAAATCTCGCTGCGTGGGCGCACGAGCATCCGGTCAAACTCCCCATTGGAGATCGCCTTGGGGAATTGGTCGAAGCCTCGAGCAAAGCACTCCGCCAAAGAAAACGCCATCAAAATCACGGCGGAACAGAGCAAAATATCTGTAAAGCGATAGCCTTTTACAGCATGAAACCGGTCGAGCAGGAAATAGACGCCCAGAATCGCGGTGAACGACACCAGGAACTGCCCGAGCGCCGTCAGAAAAAACGATGTTTTAAACTGCATCATGCTTTTTACATGAATGGAGAGATATTTGAGGTAAAGCTTCATCTTTCACCCTCCTTGTATCACCACGCGGCGCAGCGCTTTTTGCATCCATAGCCGCCCCAATAAGATCAAAACCGCCAGCCAAAAAACCTGTAGGAGAATGCTTGCGGCGGCCTCCGCTTAGAGCGCCGCCATAGATTCGGAACGGCACATTCTGCATCGCCCCAAATGGAAGAATGGAAAAGACGGTTTGCAGCGTTTTGGGAAAAAACGGGATTGGAATGATGGAGCCGGAGAGAAAATCGACAAGGGATACGGCGATCAATCGTACCCCCATCGGGGAGATGGTGAAAAACGCGGAGATGTAAATCAGCATCCCAAACGCTGCCACCACCAGTGCGCCTAAGCAAAACGACAGCACAAACAGCCCGGCTGCC
>USBP01000032.1 GCA_900552985.1 uncultured Oscillospiraceae bacterium | reverse complement strand
CTTTGCAGGTGCCTTTGACGGATTTGATACAGGATGTGATGGAGCATGGGGTGAAGCTGCTGTTGTGAGGGGAGCCAGTTCATGCGCGCCCCTGTGATCATCGACTTTATGCTGTCTTTTATGGGGGCGTTTTGATGCGATATTTTTGACGATTCAGCGCGGGTTAAATTTTGTTTTATAGCTTATCAAATGATCCCCATCGTGAATTTCCTGCCAGCCTCTTTCAAATTCAGGATTACTAGAAATTATCTTTTTCATTTTGCGTAGCTCTTTTCGCAACTCATGAAAGTCATAATCCACTTTGCGGAGCTGTTGCCCAGATGTTTTCCGATTATAGTTAAGCGTGTAAATATGGTAGTGTCCAGTCGTTCGGTTAAAAACACGTAGATGATTTTGCGACATAATTTCTTTAGATATTGAATTTGGAGTATCCTCAACTATAACGCAATAATCTCCAACGTTGCCTTTAAAGTAATCTAGTTTCTCATCAAAATGCATTTCCGTGTTTCTCACGCCTCTTTGGAATATATGGGGATATTCTTTTGGATTTATTCCAAAAATCGTGCGCATTTTCTCTCGTCGGGATTTTGAATCTTTATAATAGAAGCCGTTTCCATCAAAAATATTGCATATTTTCCCGCAAGCTGCTAAAATATTCTGAATATGATAAAAGCAGTAGGTATTTATGGTCGGATAAATTTCCTTGTCGAATTCTTTGACATCCAACAAAAAGTATAATGATATTAATGCGTAGTTAATGTTTTCTACTGCTAAACGCGAAAATACTAATGCAGTGTGCTCTAGCATATTATCGTATCTTATCATTATCATTATCTCCTTAAATAATTTTTATATATTTTACCACAATTTAAAAGTGCTTTTATTAGAAAAATAACTTAAAAAACATTAATAATGCGTGATAGGTAAAAGCATTATTGTATTTTGAATAGGCATTTCCAACAAAAGCTTTCAAAAATCGAAAGCACTTATAGTATGGATTAAATACGGATTGAGGTTTCTTTTTCTTGAACATACTAGGCCATAACTTGCTTTGAATCTCGCCGCTCAAATCTCGAATTCTTGACAAAATAAGCACCAAACTTAAATTGTTCCAGCAAAAAGAAATAGTCTCAAGCCTTGTAAGTACTTGGCTTGAGACTATTTCTGCGTGGAGCGGGAAACGGGATTCGAACCCGCGACTTTCGGCTTGGGAAGCCGACGCTCTACCGCTGAACTACTCCCGCACTGGTTGTTATCATAGCACACTGTTTTCAAAAAATCAATCCCTTTTCTGCATCAAAAAAGGGCCTTTTTGTTGGACGTAGTGTCTACGGTTGTCAGAAAGTAAGGGCTCCCCAGTAAAATGGAATAAGCGGTATCAATTTTGGGGCAGACGAGAAGGGCAATATAATTTCCAGAGGAAAGCAACCGTGCATGCGATAGCTTTTGATACTCGGCAGGAGCCAAGGTTTGAAAGGTTTGCATTCTCAGCTGGATATGAGCGTTCAAAGCGCGAATAACTGTTTGGCTGTCAGCATCCTGCTTGAGGAAAAAAATCGCAACCTCATCTGCACTGGTGTTGCGTGCGCTCATATATACGGCGCAGTCGCTGAGCAGGGAAAGATCAAAATCATAGTGCAGGGAGATTGTTTGAGGCTCCAATCGCGTCATGTTGTCAACCGGCGTCTGGTTGATTACAGCCGACGCCAGACTTTCCGCTGTAATGGCAAAGGAGGATTCCTCCTGCTTCATGCTTTTATCTGCCTCGCTGGGCGATGTGCCAGGCGCGCCGCAGGAGGAAAGCACGCACAGTAGAACCGTAACAAGAATCAGAAAACGGGGAATATAACGACCCTGCATGGCAACTTCCTCCTCTCTGCTATCGTGAAATCCAGATGATAGGTCAAAACAGGACGGGCGTAAATGCGAACGAAACGTACGCTGCTGCGTGCTTATACCGGGATAGTGGCCGTTTGCGCTTTGGCCTGAACCGCTTTCGGGTTCTGTCGGCCTTTGGTACATAAAGGTGGAGCGGCAGAACCTTCCCTGCTTTCGCACCTGATGTCTAAAATTTGCACTCTGCCTTCTGCGAGATTATTATAACACAAACCGCCGGGAAAGAAACTACAAAAGAATTACAATTTTTGTGCGTTATATGTAATTATCAGGAATTTTAATAAAAAATATATGCAATATTCACCACAAAAGGCCGGGAGTGGATAAAAACGTTTCCGATTTGCCGTTTCATCATATCCATGCTATAATATCTTCTCCTGATGCTCGTTTCCCATAGAGAGAAACGGAGGGGCGCTAACATGGCGGGAGAACGCAGACCGGAGTATAAAGTGTATCATCTCATTGAGGCTTATGCAAGAGGGTTGTGCGATACCGCCTGTTTTACAGGGGAGCTGGCAGCGCTTTGCCGGGGCTCTGCGCTGGACGGCTGCTCGGAGGAGGAGCTGGATCTGCTCGAGGCACTCTGTGCGGGCGCACAGCGCTTTTCGGAGGAAGAGGGCGCGCTGGGGCGGGAGATGTTAACAGAAGCGCAATTTCGGGCTTTTTTTGAACGACTGTATCCTTCATTAAAAGAGAAGCTTCCTTATGCAGTTTACAAGTGCTTTTTATAAGGTTGCCTTGCCTTTGAGAGAAAGGAGAGGGCTTATGCCTGCTTTTTCTACGCATTATCTTTTTGCACACGAATTGATGGACAACCTGCAGTCCGCTATGCCGGAGCTCCGTCTGGAACCAGCCGCCGTGTATTACGGAACGCAGGGGCCGGATGTTTTCTTTTTTCATCGGGTCCTGCCTACGATGTGGGGGAAGAGCCTCAACTCTGTAGGCTCCCGCATGCACCGTGCCGATCCGAACGCGCTGTTTGACGCGATGCTCGCCTACGCGCAGAGAATGCCGGAGGATGCGGCGGAGCGGGGGGCTGCGCTCTCCTATATTTATGGCTTTTTATTGCACTATGCGCTGGATCGGATCGCCCACCCCTATGTTTATGCCACTCAATATGATATCATTGAAAAACGGCACATTTGGTATTTAAAGGGTGTTGTACACAATCGGGTGGAATATGAGCTGGATATGCTGATGCTGCGCCGGCATTTGCAGGTGGCTTCCGCCCGTAAATTTGAAACAAAGGAAGTCCTTTCGACGGACGGCGAGCTGTTGGATGTGATGGCGGGCGTGCTATCGTTTACTGCCCGGCAGGCGCTGCATGAGCAGGTGACAATAGAGCAGGCGCGGCAGGCGTTTTGCGATACGCGCACGATGCAGTCGCTTTTGACGGACCGGCATGGCTGGAAATTGCCGGTGATGGCGTTGCTCCAGCTGCCGGTCTATCCTTTCCTTGGCCCCTGCCTAACGACGATGTTGCGCCGCGCGCAGGCGGATGACCGGTGGGATTATGCCAATGATCGAAAGCGGCGCTGGGCTTACCCGGCGGATCCGGCCCGCACGAGCTGTGAGAGCTTTGAAGAGCTGTTTGGCCGCGCGAAGGAGGACGCACTGCGTTTGACAGCAGCTTTTCGGGCGTCATTGGCCGGAGAGAAAGGAGCCCTCGAGCAGGCGGTCGGGCAGATTTCGTTCCTTACCGGCCTGCCTGTTGTCACCGAGCGGCCATATCATTGAAAATAGAAAGGAAGAACGGGAAATGAAACGCATTGCGAGTTTTCAAGTTGACCACACCAAGCTGCCGCGCGGGATGTATCTCTCGCGTGAGGATGGGGATATCGACACCTATGATCTGCGTACCCGCCGCCCCAACCGGGAGCCGGTGATGGAAAACGGCGCGCTTCATACGGTGGAGCATCTGTTTGCCACTTTTGTGCGCAATGCCGCTGATGCGGAGCAGGTGGTCTATTTTGGCCCCATGGGATGCCGCACAGGCTTTTACTTCCTGACCCGTGGGATGGATCGCAAGCGGGCAATTGAGCTGACCCGTGAGGCATTTGCTTTTATTGCGGATTATGAAGGGGAGATTCCTGGCGCTTCTGAGCGGGAATGCGGCAATTGGCGTGAGCATGATTTGGCTGGTGCGAAAATAGAAGCACAAAATATGGGAGAAATATTAAAAAATTGGACCGTAGAACAGTTAAAATACCCAGAATAAATCTGCTTGGCTTGTATAAAACGCCGAAAAAATGCGAAAAGCTTGCGCCGAATGACCCTCCTGTGTATAATGGTAACTAAATTGTAACCATTTTGTAACCGTTTTGTAGGACAAAAAAGGTTGGAGGTGTCTCTGTAATGTCGCTCAAGCATGCCAAGCGGGAGAAGGCAGAAGCTGCCGTGAGGGAAGATGCCGTCAAGCGGACAGAGGACAGCATGGAAGCGGCGCAGGCCGCAGCAGATAAAACAGAAATTGCACAGACCCGGGAGTTGGGAAAGGCGATGGGCGCGGCGCTGGAGTCTGCCGGCCGCCAGGTGACCTGGGTAGGTTTACAGACGCAGCGTTATGCAGCGCGGTTTTACCGCCATGTGGAGCGGTATATCCGATGGCCGTTTCAGATGGTTCGTTTCGGCTTTCGTTTCCTTTTTGTTACGGTAGACCGCTATGCGTTCAAGGCCTATCATGAAGCGGCGGACGAGGCGAGGTATTTACACCGGGAAGTGCTTTCCGTGCGTAAATACCTGAGGCGCTGCTTGAAGAGCGCCCCGTTGTCGGTTTTTCCGGTGTTGGGGCATTATACGGCGAAAGCTTTTCGCCGGCATAAAAAGTTGTTTACCACTCTGTTCAACACGGCGTTACCTATCGGAGCGTGCGTTTTGCTCGCGGTTACGGTGGCGCACTGGGGTAGCGTAACCTTTGCGCTGGAGGTTACCTATAACGGCCAGAGCATTGGCTATGTGGAGAATGAGTCCGTCTATCTGGAAGCGGAAAAGCTGGCCCTCGGGCGGATTGTGATGGATACGCAGCAGGCGGAAGCACCGCAGACGGAGAATCTGGCGGCGGATGGTGGCGCGCGGGTGATGAACCTGAGCACGCGCGGCCTGGCTGCCGGAGAGGCAGAAACGGAGGAAGAGCTGATTGCAAAGCCCTCCTATAAGTTAAGCCTGGTGTCTATTGATAAGCTGACGGACGCAAATACAATGTCGGATAAGCTGATTGAATATTCGAGCACCAATATCACCAATGCGTGCGGCATTTATGTGGACGATGTTTTTGTCTGCGCGGTGAAAAACGAGACGGATGCGGTCAGTGTTTTTGATAAGCTGCTTGATGAAGAGAAAACAACTGAAGCCAACACGATTGTCGACTTTGTAGAGGATATCAGCTATGTGCAGGGCCTCTACCCGGATAATGAGCAGACGGTGTGGGATGCGGAGCGCCTGGAGGAGAAGCTGCGCAGCAAAAAGGCGGAGGCTGTTTACTATACGGTGCAGGATGGCGATACGCCGTCTGAAATTGCACAGGCAAATGATTTGACGACCAATGAGCTGATGGCGCTTAACCCGGGCCTGACGGAAACCATCCATGTGGGGGATTCTCTGCTGATTTCCAATGAAGTGAATTTTGTGCGGGTCAAGGTAATCAAGACGGTACAGCGCACAGAGGAAATCCCGTTTGAAACAGAGGAGATCAAAACCTCCAGCATGTATCAGGGCAGGACGAAGACGGTTCGGGAAGGCGTTAACGGCGAGCGTCAGATTACAGAGCTCGTCACCTATATCGACAATATTGCGGTTAGTACAGAGCAGGTCAGCAGCAAGGTGACCAAAGAGCCTGTGACCAAAAAGGTCAACGTAGGCACCAAGAAGCGCAGCAGCTATAGCGGGAGCGCGTACAGTTCCTCTACTACGCCGGAGTATTACGATACCGGGTCTGTCTCCACACGGATGATGTGGCCGGCCCCGTATGCGCGGCAGGTATCGCAATCTTATGGGCACAATGGCCATAAGGGAATGGATATCACCAGAAATGGGGCGTTAGGCAGCCCGATTGTCGCCGCGGCGAGCGGGACGGTTACCTACGCCGGTTGGGATTCCACCGGGCACGGCTACCGCGTTGTGATTAACCATGGTAATGGGCTGCAAACCTCCTACTCCCATTGCCAAAAGGGCTCGATCCGCGTGCGCGCAGGACAGTCGGTATCACAGGGGCAGCGGATTGCCAGCATTGGTTCAACGGGCAATTCAACGGGGCCGCACCTGCATTTTGAGGTGTCGCGCAACGGGGTGCGCGTCAACCCCAGGCCGTATATTTCATAGTGGTTTGATGAAGCAGCGCTGTGTAAGGCAGTGCGGATAGAAGAGCCGCGGGCGTTTAACAGACCCGTGGCTCTTTTTTGCGGTCGGACGTCTTGGTTTGACAAGCTGCGCAAAGTGTGTTATGCTAAACCCGGTCAAAACAACAAAAACAGGGGAGCCGCCAGCGGCTGAGAGGAAGGCGCGTCCTTCGACCCTCTAACCTGATCTGGATCATACCAGCGTAGGGAGTTATAGAGCCGTGTACCCACTCCCGCTGTCACAGCGGGATTTTTTGTTTTTCGACCATATAAGCCGGCCGTCCGGCCGCAAAATACAGGAGGGATTTCAAATGAACGCAAGCGTAGCAATTCAGGTCCTGCCCGGCGTGCAGGGGGAAGAGGTAATCCGCATTGTCGATGAGGTGATCGCCTATATCAAATCCAGCGGTCTGAACACCTATGTGGGCCCCTTTGAAACCACGATTGAGGGCGATTACGACCAACTGATGGAAATTGTGAAGGAGTGCCAGCTCATCTGCATCCGGGCCGGCGCGCCGAGTGTGATGTCCTATGTCAAAATCAACTATAAGCCGGATGCAGACGGGGTGTGGACGATTGAGAAAAAAGTTAAAAAGCATCACGAATAAGCTGTATTCCGCGGCGGGGATTCTCCTGCTCCTGCTGCTGTGGCAGGCGCTGTGCTCCTTTGGCGTGGTGGCAGATTACATGCTGCCTTCGCCCTGGACGGTTTGCAAATCGTTTATTGAGTCGTTTCCCGTCCTGATGGGCCATGCGAAAACCTCGCTGCTGGAGGCGATGCTCGGCCTCTCCATTGGCGTTATGCTGGCGTTTGTGATCGCGGTGGTGATGGATCGCTTCCGTGTGATTTACCAAATGACCTATCCGCTGCTCGTGATTACGCAGGCGATCCCGGTGGTGGCCATCGCGCCGCTGCTGGTGCTGTGGCTCGGCTATGATATGACGCCGAAGGTGGTGCTGATCGTGATCGTCTGCTTCTTCCCGGTTGCCATCGGCCTGCTGGACGGGCTGCGGGCCCGCCGATGAGGATCAGATGAGCCTGCTGCGCGCCATGGGAGCGAACCGGCTGCAAATCTTCTGGCATATCAAGCTGCCGGGGGCGTTGCCCGCCTTTTTTTCCGGGCTGAAGATCTCCGTCTCGTTTTCCATTGTCGGCGCAGTGATCGCAGAATGGCTCGGTGGGCAAAGCGGGCTCGGCGTATATATGACGCTTGCGCGCAAATCCTTCGCGTATGCCGATATGTTCGCCGTGATCTTCCTGGTGGTCGCCATCAGCCTTGTGCTGATGGGGGTGACCGGCTTCCTGGAAAAAAAGCTGACGCCCTGGCGCCAGATCAAAAAGGTATGATTTGATTTTATCAAAAGGGGAAATGAACAATGAAATGGACAAAGCGCGCTTTGGCGCTTTTGATGGCCGCCGTCTGTGTGCTCGCCGCCTTTGCCGGCTGCGCAAGGGAGGAAGGGGATGCCGGCGGGCAGCAAAAGGCGAACATTACCGTTGTGTTGGATTGGACGCCGAACACAAACCACACGGGCCTCTACGTTGCGCTGAAGAACGGCTATTTTGCTGATAACGGCCTGGAGGTGACGATCGAGCAGCCGCCAGAGGATGGCGCGGAGGCCCTGGTTGCCTCCAATAAGGCGCAGTTCGGCATCAGCTTTCAGGAGAATGTCGCCAGCGCGCTGACGGCGGATTCCCCGCTGCCCATCACAGCGGTCGCTGCGATTATTCAGCACAATACATCCGGCATCATCTCTCTGAAAGAAAACAATATTACCTCGCCGAAGGATATGGCGGGCCACACCTATGCCTCCTGGAATACGCCTATCGAGCAGGCAATCCTGCGGGATGTCATTGAGAAGGATGGCGGCGATTTCAGCAAGGTAGAGATGATTTACAACACCGCGACGGATGTGGTGACCGCTTTGCAGACCAATATTGACACCGTTTGGATTTATTACGCATGGGATGGCATTGCAACTGAGGTGAAGGGGTTGGAGACCAACTATTTCGCCTTTAAGGATATCAACCCCGCCCTGGATTTCTACACGCCTGTGCTCATTGCGAACGATACGTTCCTCAGCGAGCATCCCGACCAGGCGAAGGCTTTCCTGAAGGCCGCACGGATGGGCTATGAATACAGCATTGAGCACCCGGAGGAGGCTGCCGGGATCCTCTGCGAATATGCGCCGGGCACGGATGAGGCAATCGCCGTTGCCAGCCAGAAATACCTGGCCGGTCAATACAAGGCCGAGGTGGAGCGTTGGGGCGAAATCGATCAGGAGCGCTGGGATACCTTCTACGACTGGCTGTATGAAAACAAGGTGATCTCCAAGGAGATTCCCGATGGACAGGGCTTTACCAACGACTATTTGAATTGAGCATGGAAGGAAGAGGCGCTGAGATGGACCGGCTGCGGGCAGAAGGGATTACAAAAAGCTTTGGCGGCACAACGGTGATTCAGGATGTGAGCCTGACGCTGCACGAGGATGAGCTGGTGTGCCTGCTGGGCGTCAGCGGCGTGGGGAAGAGCACGCTCTTCAACGTCCTCTCCGGCCTGCTCGCGCCGGATAGCGGCCGGGTCCTGCTCGGCGGGGAGGAGATCACCGGCCAGACGGGCCGCATCAGCTACATGCAGCAGAAGGATTTGCTGCTGCCGCACAAGCGTATTGAGGATAATATCGCCCTGCCGCTCGTTTTAAAGGGCATGCCCCGCAGGCAGGCGCGCGCGCAGGTGCGGCAGGGGCTGGCGGAATTTGGCCTGGAGGGGACAGAGCGCAAATACCCGGGCCAGCTTTCCGGAGGCATGCGCCAGCGTGCGGCGCTCTACAGAACTTACCTGTTTAACAGCGAGGTGGCCCTGCTGGACGAGCCCTTCAGCGCGCTGGATGCGATCACCAAATCGCAGCTGCATCTGTGGTATCTGGAGATGATGAGCCGGCTGCACATGTCGGCCATCTTCATCACGCACGATATTGATGAGGCGATTTTCCTCTCCGACCGGATCTATATCATGTCCGGTTCTCCGGGGACGATCTCGCAGGAGATCGAGGTGCGCCAGCCGCGCCCGCGTACCACGCGCTTCACCGCCTCGGAAACGTTTATGGAATATAAGCGCCAGATCCTGGATGCGTTGAAGATCCAATAAGCCGGGCAAAGACGGGTATTATCACACAGCCGCCGGAG
>USBP01000031.1 GCA_900552985.1 uncultured Oscillospiraceae bacterium | reverse complement strand
GGCGGGCGACGTCTACGCTCTGCCCGCCATCGGGCGCACTGTGATGATCTCCGCCCTGCTGGGCCGGGGATTGGAGCAGCTGCTCCACACGATTACAGACGCCCTGCCCGCCTCCCGCCGCAGGGTTAAGCTCCTGTTGCCATTTGATATGGGCAGCTTTGCCGCGCGGCTGCGCAAAGAGGGCGTCATCCATGCGGAGGAATACCGCGAAAGCGGAATCTATCTAGAAGCTACAGCTGAACTATATTTGATAGATCTGGTAAAACAATATATTCTCGAATAACCGAACGGTAGAAAAAGAGAAGATGGAAAGATGACTACAAAGTGGTATCACGGCTCCAACCGGCGTTTCACCGTTCTGCGCGCAGGGAGTACTGTCACCCCCAATCGAGCACTGGCAGAATCCTTTTCACACAAGCCGTCTTTGCTCTCCTGTGAGGAAGATGGAACGATCCTGCATAACGGTCGAAGAAGAGGTTTTCTCTATATCGTGGAGCCTTTTCATGCAGAAACGGATTTCATCCCACACCCGCGCACAACACTTCCGCCAGGCGCAGAATATCTGACCACAAGGCCGCTGCGTGTGCGTTTGATTGCCGAATTGGGGCGGCCGGATACAAAGGCGCATCGCTCCGCCGCCAGGCGCCTCAAAGCCAAAGCGCAGGGCAAACGAAACGAAGCACAGGGCGTAGACTCTCTTTCTAATCTCCCTTCCGTCGAACCCCAAAAAGCGAATCGCTGAACATGCATCTTTTTCTGATACAGCGCTCTTTGGAGCGCTGTCATTTTTATATTGAAATGAGATTGTAAAGGAGGAAACAGCCAGCCCTTGCCGCAGAGGAAACGCATTAAAAATCCTCTCTCCTAAAACGCTTTCTGTTATCGCCTCCTGGGGCACAAGCTTTCTGGCTCCCAAATCCAACGTCTCATTTCTATTATTAAGGTTAAATCTGTATTGACACAGTGTCAAAATAGTGTTATAGTACAAATGATGACATTGTGTCAGAATGAGTATGGAAATCATCCCTACCCATAAAGCAGCACATCATAAACGATTTCAGGAGGGCTTACGATGCAATCAAAGGTCTATTTCACACGGGAAATCACCCCGGAAGCGGTCGTAAAGCTGTACCATGCTTTGGGGATTCGGCTGCCCGGCAAAGTGGCCGTGAAGGTTCACTCCGGCGAGCAGGGGAACCAAAACTTTCTACGTCCGGAATTTTGGCGCCCCATGGTTGAAGAGGTGCACGGTACGGTTGTGGAGTGCAACACCGCCTATGGCGACGCCTCCGGCGGCGTGCGGGATCACACGGAAACGCACCGCAAGCTCCTGGAGGAGCATGGCTGGACGCGCTATTTTGACGTGGATTTAATGGACGCCGAGGGCCCGGATATCATCTGGCCAGTTCCCAACGGCAAAATCCTCAAAGAAAATCATGTGGGCAAAAATATTGTCCATTATGATTCCATGCTGGTGCTGGCGCACTTCAAGGGTCATCCTGCGGGCGGCTATGGCGGCGCGCTCAAGCAACTCGCCATTGGCTGCGCCTCCCGCGCGGGCAAGGCTCTGATCCACTCCGCAGGGAAAACGGACGACCGGTTTGAAACCTGGCGGCAGCACGCCAGCAACATCGCATTCCCCGAGGCCATGGCGGACGCTGCCTCCAGCGTGGCGGAGCATTTCAAGGGAAAAATCGCCTTCATTAACGTGATGAAGAATCTCTCAGTGGACTGCGACTGCTGCGTTGTGGCGGAGGATCCCTGCATGCAGGATATCGGCATGCTCGCCTCCCTTGACCCTGTGGCCATCGATCAGGCATGCATCGACCTTGTCGTCAACTCCGATGATCCTGGGAAAGAACACTTCATGGAGCGTGTCAACAGCCGCAACGGGATTCATACCATAGAGGCTGCCGCCGCCCTGGGCTTCGGTTCCCGGGAATATCAACTGATTGAGCTGTAATATCGCCAAAGGAGGCAACCATCATGCGTAAAACCTTGATCGCCTATTTTTCTGCCAGCGGTGTAACCGCCCGCGCAGCGCAGGAAATGGCAAGCGCTGTGGGCGCGGCGCTCTATGAGATCCGCCCGGAACAGCCATACACCCCTGCGGATCTCAACTGGATGGATCAAATGAGCCGCAGCTCGTTGGAGATGAACGACCCCGCCTGCCGCCCAGCCATTGCGGAGCCTGTGCAGGCAATGGAGCAGTACGATACGGTTCTGATCGGCTTCCCCATCTGGTGGTATGTAGAGCCCCGCATTGTGGATACCTTTCTGGAAAGCTATGATTTTTCCGGCAAAACGGTGATCCCCTTTGCCACCTCCGGCGGCAGCGGCATTGGCAAGGCGGAAAAGAGCCTGAAAGCGCACTGCCCCAACGCGCACTGGAAAGAGGGCCGTCTTTTAAACGGCGCCGGCGCGGCGGACTGGGTGAAACAGGCGCTGAATCTCTAAATCCATAAGAGAAGGGGCTTACCATGCCAAAAGGCTCAGAAGAACTGACAAATGCCAGGAAAGAAGAAATCATCAACGCCTGTGCCGCCCTCTATGAAACAATGGGGTTTAAGGATATCACCATTCGGGATATTGGCGCAAAAACCTCCTTTACCCGCACCTCCATCTATAACTATTTCCAGACGAAGGAGGAGATCTTCCTTGCGCTGCTGCAAAGAGAATATGAGGCGTGGATTGCGGATTTAAAATCGATTCCGCAAAAGGACGCCGCCCGTTCCGCCGCAGAGCTCGCAGATGCGCTTGCCCACACGCTGGAAAAGCGCGACTGCATGCTTAAACTGCTCTCCATGAACCTCTATGATATGGAGGGCAACAGCCGTATCGAAAACCTTGTGGCGTTTAAAACGGTTTATGCAGGTGCAATGCGGGCGGTCACTCACTGCCTGGAAGCCTTTTTCCCCCGCATGACGGCAGGCGATATTCAGGGCTTTCTCTATGCCTTTTTCCCGTTTTTATTCGGGATTTATCCTTACACGACCGCAACGGAAAAGCAGCAGAAGGCCATGGAGCTTGCCCATGTGGAGTACGCCCGCTATTCCATCTACGAGATTACAAAGGCCTTTGTCACAAAGCAGCTGCAGGCCTTTCAGTGACAGGGCCAATTACAAACGGAAGGGAATGAAACGCGATGCAAAAAGCAAAAAGAATCCTTGGTTTGTTTCTGACTGCCTGCCTGGTGTTCGCTTTATCTGCCTGTGGAGAGGGCGGCGCCCCGGCAGAGGAAAATACAAACGGGCTGCAAGCCCCCAGTGCGGCAGAAACAAATCCCCCGGCCGGCAGCCGGACGGCAGAACAAAGCCGGCCATCACCGGCAAACACCGGCGCTCTGGTCGCCTATTTTTCCGCAACCGGCAACACAGAAGCGGTAGCCGAAAAGCTTGCAGAGATTACCGGCGCAGCGCTCTATGAAATCCTCCCGGCTGACCCATACACCTCAGAGGATTTGGACTATGGCAACGAGCAGAGCCGCACCTCGCTGGAGATGGATGACCCGGATGCCCGCCCTCAAATCGGCAGTGAACCGATTGCGATTGAGCAATATTCTACCCTGTATCTCGGTTATCCCATCTGGCACGGGCAGGCGCCCCGCATCATGAGCACTTTTGTGGAAAGCTATGATTTTGACGGGATCACGGTGATCCCCTTCTGCACCTCCGGCGGCAGCGGCATTGGGGCCAGCGGAGAGCAGCTGGCCACCCTGGCCGGGAGCGGCACATGGCTTTCCGGCGAGCGATTCAGCGGCAGCGCCTCAGCCTCCGATTTGCAGGCGTGGCTCGACACAATCCACTAAACGGTAACCGCTCTTTCAAAATAATGCCTTCTCAACAAGCGGTTGCCCTATCGATCAACCTGAAACAGGTTGAAACAAGGTCCCTTCTGAGTTGCACAATCCTGCGTTAAAAACTCATCGCCAAAAGCGCGAATGCTGACAGCTTTCGTGCCCTTGGCGATTCTTCGTTTCAAACGCCGCTCTCGAAAAAACTTCTTGAAAACATTTCTTTTAGTGTAAGCGATTGCCGGCGCTTCCCAATCAGGCGCTGGAGGCGTTCTCGCCTCTGCGGTTGTCCCCCCTGCTTTCGACCTGCAGACTTCCCAACACTCACTTTTCTCTCCGAAAAATTTTCCAGCGCTCTAAACCCGGGCAGTCTGCCACAAGGAGAATACTGCCTCCCGTGGTGTTGGATGAAAGCACATTTTCCTTTGCCCGCTGCGGATTCCACCTATTCAGAAGAAAGCCTGGACAACAAGCACACCGTCTCAACTTGTTCTTCATCGTCCAAACTAATACTCATATCCTCCTCAATGATCGGCAGCTTAAATTTGATGGATTTGAGCCACTGACCATTGGGCTGGCGTTCCGGGTAAATTTGAATCTCAGAGATCAGCGTCTCCATCAACTGCCGCCGCTCCGCCTCATTCATCACGCCGTACAGTTTTTCAAAATAGATCAGCACTTTATAGATATTGTCGCCGGTCAGCTTTTCCGCTTCAATGGCCTGCTTTTTGGCTCTGGCTGCAATCAGCAGCGATTCTGTATCTTCAATCTTATCATACATCCTGTAAAGGCGGTTATCAAGATCAGCCTTGCGCCGCACATAGTGCCGATCATCCGGGTCGAGAGAGTCAATTTCCTCCGCCAGCTTTGATTTGACGGAATAGTGCTGGCGTAGCTGCTTCTCGTAATTTGCAATCTCCTGGTCAATGGCGGCAGTATCTACCTTCATGTTGATTTTTTCCTGCATCATGGCAGCAAACTTCGGATTGCTCACCAGCTTTACAATGACTTCCGCCACGGCATCGTCCAGCAATTCTTCCCGAATCTGCTTTTTGTAATCACACTTGTGTCCGCGTATCATGGAGCGATGCTTACAGCCGTAGTAGTAAAAATCCTTATACTTGCTGCCGTCCGCTTTGCGCTTGATGCTTTTGTTCCCATACATTCCTGCTCCGCAGACAGGGCACTTTACAATGCCGGAAAGAAGATGTACGTGCTCGTCCTTCCCGCGGTTGACGTGTTCATATTTTTTTGCTTGTGCCAGCAGCTTCACTTGCGCCGCTTGCCAGACTTCTTCCGAAACAATCGCTTCATGCTGCCCGTCTGCAAGCAAATAGTTGTCCTGCTCCACCAGTTTATATTCGTTCCTTGTTCCTCGAACTTTTTCCGTCTTGCGTCGGCCATAGGCGATTTTCCCGCAGTACACCGGATTTTTCAAAATCAAGCGTATCAAATGTGCGTCAAACAGGGGATTCTTTCCATTCTGCCGGGGAATTTTACGGATGCCATGGTTCTCCAGATATTTTGCAATTCCGTTTGCGCCAATATCCGTATGCACATACTGGTCATAGATGACGCGGATTGCCTCCGCTTCTTCCTCGTTGATCATCAGTTTCCCATCCACCAGCTGATACCCATAGGGGGCAAAGCCGCCATTCCAGCGGCCCTCCCTTGCTTTTTGGATGCGGCCCTCCATGGTTTGGACACGGATATTTTCCCGCTCAATCTCGGCCACTGCCGAGAGGACGGAAATCATCAGTTTCCCCGCATCCTTGGAAGAATCAATGCCATCCTCCACACATACCAGATTGACGCCAAAATCCTGCATGACCTGAAGGGAAGAAAGCACGTCCGCCGCATTTCTGCCGAAGCGGGACAATTTGAATACCAGAACATAGGACACGCCATCTTTTCCGGATTTGATGTCCTCCATCATCTGGCTGAATTGCGCCCGTCCTTCAATGGATTTGCCGGACTTTCCCGCATCCTCATATTCCCCAACAATCTCATAATCGTTATAGTCTGCGTAGGCTTTCATTTTGGCCTTTTGCGCCTCCAGCGAGTAGCCGTCTACCTGCATAGCGGTGGAAACTCTGGTATAAGTATAAACTTTTATCTTCTCTTTCTGCATCTTAATCTTCCTCATGTGGTGCCTATCGTAAAATTGGATGAACCGCTTTTATTTGGGGGCAGAAGTATCATCCTGCTTCTCCGCTTCCGACTTGGCCGTTTTTCCCAGCTGCTTAATGGTCTTTAGATATTCTTCCTCCACAGGGGAAAGAGTTTGTGCCTGATAGCGTTTATATTCCGCTTTTGCTTTTTCCATCGCCTGTGCATGACTGATTTTTCCTGCATGGGTCAATACTTCTTCCCCAGTCGCCCGAAGAATGTTATCCAGCTGCTCCACATAATCGCTCATGTACATGGGCCGGTGACGAATGGCCTGCACCTCGGCAAAGTCGAAATAACCGGATACCATTTGATTCAGAACCCGAAGTTCTTCCTCTGTCAGATAATTCTTGGCAATCCCAATATCTTTTGCCGTGGGGAAATCCCCTGAAAAAGTGGTGAGCCCCATAAACGGCTTATCCGCATCAGCCCGCTCATAGATCACTTCCGCAGCCGTATGTCCGTGCGCCGCATAATGGAGCTTGTTCTGCACCATTTTGAAAAACGCAACAGATTCCGCACTTCTGGGGTTATAGTCCACGCTGGTGGCGTACAAGTCCAACACCTGACGATACATGACTTTTTCCGAAGAACGAATGTCCCGAATCCGTTCCAGCAGCTCATGCCAGTAGTTGCCGCCGCCCAAATTTTTCAGGCGCTCATCATCTAGCGTAAAGCCCTTGATCATGTATTCTTTCAGGCGCTCGGTAGCCCACCGGCGAAACTGGGTGGCAATCAAGGATTTTACTCTGTACCCCAAAGAAATGATCATGTCCAGATTGTAAAAAGGTAACTCTCTTGATACTTGCCGGTTACCTTCCATTCGAACCTGTCGGAATTTCCGACAGGTTGAAGTCTCATCCAGTTCGCCTTCTTCATAGATGTGGCCGATATGCTCCACAATGTTGCTTCTGGATGTATGGAACAGTTCCGCCATCTGCTGCTGTGTCAGCCAAACGGTTTCATCTACAAACCGGCACTCTACCTTTGTGAGTCCATCTTCGGCCTGATAAATTACAATTTCGCCCTGGCTCTGATCCGGTCTGTTCTTGTCTTCCGCCATTTATTCACGCTCCCATCTGCTTCCGTTTTTATGTTCCAAGAGGACAGGGAGTAGACCAGCCCTCTTGTTTGGACATTTATATCACGTTAATTATATCATGCAGCGATTTTGCTTTCAACTGCTTTCTGCTTGGAATCAGAATCTTTTCTATCTACTTCGGCGTTGCCCATCCTATCACAAGGAACTAAAGGAGCAGACATATTCTCAATATCTAACTCTGAAGCGTATTTTTCGATTAGATTGGCCAACAGGTCTGCAAAACCGCTCCACTCATCTATCATAGGCATTTTCCCTTTCTTTTCTGTGAGGCTGTTTGTAAAATTCCAATACTTCTGCCGGCATCTGCTCCAAAATCGCCACGGCACTGTCATAGTCGCGCCGCAGCTTGAGGTCTTCGATCTGCTTTAGGGTGCTGACTTTCTGCGCCGATGCAAGAGATTCTTCCAGTTCGGCATTTTTCATTTTCAACTTTTTGTTTTCGGATGCTGTTTTCGTGAAGGCTACGCCATATTTCCGCAGCAGTGTGTCCATCTTCTCCACGCTGGGAATATAGGTATCCAGAATCTTGCAGATTTCCTCCGCCCGGCTTTTTGCATTAAATGGAGTAATGCCAGTGAGCAGTTGCCCCAGTTTTTCCTTCTGTTTGGTCAGTCGGGTCATCTCCTTGAACACGCGGGGCGGAATGTGGTCGCGCCCGGTCAGGCTGGCGCTTTCGCCGCGCTCCAAATCCGGGAATTTCTTGACCATGTGTTTCCAGAACTCATCCTGCCACCAGGTCAGCTTCTTTTTGTTGCCCATAATGTCTTTGGCGCTAAGCCTGCCATCTTCCGTAAGCGGGACAAAACAAAGGTGCATATGGGGCGTTTTCTCGTCCATATGCACCACGGCAGATATAATTGTCTCTTTGGATTGATGCTGTTCCAGAAAGTGCAGAGCTTCCTCGAAAAATGTCCGAATCTCAGCCCGCTTCTTCCCCTTGAAGAACTCCGGGCTGGCAGTAAACAGCGTCTCGATCATACGGATACTGTCCTTCCGGGTACGGCATCCGGCGGCAGCAATCTGCCGTTCCGATTCCGTCCGGTACTTGCCGGGCGGTTTGACAAGATGGAAGTTGTACTTGCTTCGGCTGGTATCCACATCGGGATTGCTGGCGTACTTTTCCTTTGTGCGCTCGTTATGGGCCTCGATATTGCCGATTTCAGACCCCTTGTATTTTGCAAATCGCATAATCGCGTACTGTGCTTTTTCCATGCTCAATCCCTCCGTTTCTGCCAGACAATGTCATATCCCAACACATCAGCCAGCTCCACGGCCTCCCGATACCGCAGCGATTCCCGCTGCAATTTCCCGGAAAGATTGGATACGCTGTCGCTCCAGCCGTATTCGTCATGCAGAAGATCAACGACTTCCTGCATGGTGTAACCAGCGCGGATGATCTGCGCCTTGATTTCGTTTCTGATCTTTGATTTCATGATAATCCTCCAAATTTGTTGCCCATAAAAAGAACCGGCTGCGCTGGATGGCGTACCGGCTTCATGGGATGATAAAATTGTTATAGTTACTGTTTTGCGATAGAAATGCTTCCTCGCGTATCGTTGGTCAACAGCGGAATATTCGGCTTCGCGGAAATGCGGGACTCTTCACCATTCGGACGGTATCTGCGCGAGACGGCGCAACGTGTGCGCAGTTCCGCGAGCCGCTATTTGGCGAACGGTGTGCGGATAAGGGAGAAACATTTCGCCGTTTTGTGATTGCTTCAAAATCTGCCTGCAAAATCACGGTGTTTCTTGGCTGTTTTGGTTGTTCCCAAAATGAGAACGGCCACTTTAACTGCATAAAGCATTCCTGCAATATATGAGGTAACAGGGTTAATCGCTGCGTACATACGTACCGGCGACCAGAGCGGAAATCAATCCCGCCAGTCTTCCGGTACGTACGTACATTGTGAAGCGTCCGTAAACTCGTTTATATGCGGCCTTGCCACTGCCTCAATGCCCATAAAGCCCCACACCCGGCGTCCTGCCGAATTGGTGATCGTGTTGCAGTGTTCCAGATTGTACTTGCCGCAGGCGGCCACCAGCGCATCGCTGAAACTGCGGCGTTTGAGTGCAGTCAGACTGTTTTCCTCGCACCACATCCGGTAAATGTCGTAGCAATCCTTTGAGCTGATGGATGCATCCGCCTTCAACCGGATATAGCCCTCGGATTCCAGAAAGTCGAACACGTTGTTGTTGTCCCGCTTGGCTGCCTCCCGGTTCTCTCTGGTGCGCTGGCTCTCGGTGAACTTGAAGTTGTTTGCGGCCAGCCGCTGCAATCCCTCAAAAGCCCACAGCAGAATGCCCTCCACCTCGTCTTTCATCTTCTCGGCAAGGTCGGGATCATCCACACGGCCAGTTGGTTTTTCTTTCGTGGTCAGCACCAGCTGGCGGCGGTAAAATCCGTCGCTGCGG
>USBP01000030.1 GCA_900552985.1 uncultured Oscillospiraceae bacterium | reverse complement strand
CCGCCGTTGCCGTGCAGCAAAACGAGCGGTCTGCCCTCCCCCGTCTGTTCATAGCAGATGGGGATGTCATTGACTTCAATTGTATGCTCCATACCAAACACCACCTAGCCGTTTTCTCCGCCGCTTCCTCTGTATTTTATGAAATAGAAAGCCGTGTTAAAATATGATACCCGTTTTGAAGCTCCAGCGAATTAGCCAAAGCGGCAGATTGCCCCGCGCTGTTGCGCAGAAAAAAAGCAAGGCAATAACGCCCCTGCTCTGCCGGCAGCGGAATACGCGCCCGGGCAGTATACACCGGCGTCTCCCCCACCCCGCCGGGCTGTGCGGCGCGCCAGAGGGCCGGATCCCCGGCCGGATGCTCGCTGAGCACATGCCCGGCTTCATCCAGCAGGGCAAAACCTGCATGCAGGTGAAAGCCCGCCGCAAAGCCATAATTTGCAACGGTGAGAGCCGTGTCAATCGCTCCGCCCGGCGTGAGCTCCCCCTCCACACGCAGCGCTTTTGCCTGAAAGCGGTAGCCGAGATGCTCGCGCACGTAGTCGAACACACTGCGCTCCACAGGCGCGCCGGAAGCATCCGCAAACCAGGCCGTATCACAGGGGATGCCCCGCTGTGCAAGCCATTCCGGTGTGATCTGCCGGCGTTTCCAGCGGCCCATGGCGGTGGTAGCCTCTTCCGGGTCATCCTTATACCCATGCACCGCGCTCAGGGAGGTAAAATGCAGCTGCGCCAGCCGTTCCACTGCGCGCAGCCCATCACAATAAATGTCATTCGCCCGGTTCCAGCTGCTCCAGTAGAGCTCTCCATCCTGCGGGCTCTCCGGCGATTTGGCAAGCGCTGTGCGATACATGCGCGTACCGGGGTCAAAACCGCCGTTGCCATATTGCTTCGCCGTAATATTTCCAAAAAATGAGTCGTCATGCAGCCCGGTGCGCGGCAGGGCCGGGTGGCGTTTGCCAAGCAGCCGGAGGAAGCCGGGTAGACGCACCTGAAGATACATCCCCTCCGGCATGGCATCCGCCAGCGCGCGCAACACCCTTTTGCGGCTGACGCGCTTTTTCTCGCTGTGCCATTCGCCCCACGCGCCAATAAGCCCCGCCTGCAAGGCATGGATGGCAGCCCTGTTTTGCTCCAGAAACGGCCCCAGCTGCTGGATATGCCGCAGCATATCCGCCTGCGAAGCGTCGTTCACACCGGGATCGGTCGAATAGGCAAATCGCAGCAGCGCCTTCAGGCCATGCGCACGCAGCGTATCAAAATACAGCTGCATCGCCTGAAAGCCCGCACGGTCAATCTCCGTGCCCCGGTAACCGGTGAGATAAAAATAAACCTGCGCAAGAGTAATCCGCTCCGGCGCACAGCGGGCAATCCCCCGCTCGATGATCCGCTCTATATGCGCCCGCGCATCGGCCATGCGGCTGACTGCAAAAACGTCGCAGGAGATCTCCTCTCCCATATAAAGCTCCAGCCGCAGGCCCCTGTCCGGGTTGCCCGCGAGTGCATCCTGACGCCCTGCCGGCATGGCCTTCAACTGTATCTCCATCAAGATCCGCTTCCTTTCTGATGATTCCTGCGCACTATTGTAAATGGAGAACATACCGGTGTCAAGGCTGTCAGTTTTTTGTTGACGGATAGGGCCGGAGCGGCTACAATATAAAAAGCGACATCATCCCGCAACGGAAGTTTGGAGGAAAGAGAATGGAGAAAACCAAGAGCACGAAGGAGATTCTGCGCAAATACCTGGGCTATGGCGTAGGGGCTATCGGCATGGATCTGAGCTATGGCCTGTTCAATTCATTCCTGAACAATTATCTGACAGATATCCTGCTGATTAATTCTGCCTTTGTCGGCGTCGTCGCTTTCTGCGCGCGCATCTGGGACGGCATCAACGACCCCATGATGGGCACCATCGTTGACAACACCCGTTCACGTGTCGGCAAATTCCGCCCCTGGATCCTCACTGGTGCGATTCTCAATGCGATTGTACTGGTATTCCTGTTCACAAACCCCGGGTTTTCTATCTCCGGCAGCGAGGTTAATATTGGCCTGTACATCTATGTTGCGGTCATGTATGTTCTCTGGGGGATGTCCTATACGATTGTCGATATTCCATACTGGTCGATGGTGCCGGCTCTGACGAGCGACCCGCAGGAGCGCAACCTTGCGGCAACCTTTCCCCGGTTCTTCTCAGGCTTCGGTCAGATCGTCATAGTGGTGCTGACCGTTCCGATGGTTGACAAGGTCCTCGGGCAGGGCAGTCAGCCTGTGGGCTACAGCCGGTGGGCCGCCGTCTGCGGCGTGCTGCTGGTGCTCGGTTGCTTGGTGACCTTCTTTACAACAAAGGAAACCGTGCGTGAGCAGCCGGGCAAAAAGGAGAGCTTCACACTCGCCCGCGCCTTCCGTACAATCAAAAACAACGACCAGCTGCTGGTCTTTATCCTGACGGCTATTCTCTTCAACACCGGATGGTATCTGACCAATGGTCTGGGTATTTACTACTTTGAATCTGTGCTGGAGAATCGGGATCTCTTCTCTATTTTTGGTGTCATCGGCGGCGCAGGGCAGGCGCTGGGCTTGATCCTGCTGCCCGTACTTTCCAAGAAATTCACGCGTAACCGCGTCATCAAGGGCGCGATGCTGCTTTCAATCGCCGGTTATCTCGGTATGTTCCTCTTTGGACCGGTGCTCAACCAGTTTATCCTGTTCGCCATTTTCGGCGTGCTCGGCTGCATGGGAATCGGCTGCATGTTTGTCGCGGAGACCATCATGCTGGCAGACATTGTGGATTATGGTGAATTTAAGCTCGGCTACCGCACAGACTCCATCGTTTTCTCCATGAAGAGCCTGCTGCTGAAGGTCGCGTATTCCATCCAGGCATTGATTATGAATTTTGGCCTCCAGCTTTCCAGCTACGACGGCGCGCTCGCTCATCAGGCCGCTCCTGCGAAAAACGCCATCTGCATCATGATGTTTGTCATCCCGCCGATCTTCGTGCTGCTTTCGCTGATTGTCTTTTCCAGGAAATATAAGCTGAGCAAGGAGCGCATGGAAGAGGTTACCGCTTTCATTACGGAAAAGCACGCGCAGGAGGATGCCGCAAGCACTGCGGAGGAATAATCGCTCTGCTTTCCAACCCTCAAAGAAAACCGGTGCTCTACCTGCGGGCAGGGCGCCGGTTTTGTCATGCCAATGCTTTTAACGGGCCGCATCCCCGCGAGGGGAGCGACGGCAATTTTAGGCGCGGTTCTTATCTATTATCTTATTTCAATCCACGCTCGCCGGGCCCGTATCCGCTTAAAACTGGATTTTGACCCGGTGCGTGCCGGGTTCAGTTGTGAGCAGGAGCTTTGCCGCTCCGCCAGGCAGCTGCTCAAGACGGTAGCTGCCGTCCGTTTCAATCTCCCGGAACGCACATGGGAGATAAACGACGGTTGGCGCCTCAAAGGCCTCCCGCTGCTCATATTCCATCGTAAAACGCCGTCTTTCCCTGTCATAGCCAAAATGGCGGATTTCGCCGGTTACCGCCTGCGGATAGGGGCGTGTAAGCAGCTCCATCAGCGGTTTATCCAGCTTATCCGTGCCATAAGCCCAATAGGTCTGGCTCCAGAGGTTTTGATCAAAGGTTTCCAGCAGATGCGCAAGATGTGGGATTTCATCCGCCGTGCCGTCGCCTGCGCCCCATTCGCCCACGAGCACCGGGCAGTTGAGCCGCTCCTGCGTGCGCCTGTGCTCTGCAAAAATCACATCCACACGCTGGTTGCTCGCCGCCTTATAGGCCTCCGTATCCACCATAACGTCATAGCCGTGCGGCACAAAGGCAAACTGCGTCTCCTCCCGCCCATCCGGATAGACAAGGCGCGGCGTAGAACACGGAATCCCCAGATTGGAATAATAACAGTTTTCCATCAGCATAATGCCGCGCGGTGTCGCCTCCCGGATAGCGGCGGCGACCTTTTGGAAAAAAGGAGCGTACACCTCGGTATCAAACGCCTGGATATGCTCGGCCGCGCTCATCACCACCTCTTTGAACAGGGCCGGATCCTCCGCCACATCCAAAAGCTTTTTCAGCTGCTCCGGGTCGCCCAGCACGCCTGCAAGCTCAAAAATTTGCAGGATCCTGCCGGTTTCGCGGCCGATCACCTCGCACATTTTGTTGACGAGCGTCCAGAATACCGTACCCCCGATTGTGCCAGGGAACGGCTCATTCAATATATCAAAGCCAAAAAGATTGGGGCAATCCGCAAAGAAAGCGGCCACATGCTTCCACATCGCAGCAAAGTGGTCGAGCAGCCCGACGCCATCCGCCGCTTTGTCATTGGCCCAGAAATGATCGTAGGCAGTATGCACCGCTTCCCCTGTGAAATAGCCTTCCGCCCAGACGAACAGCGGCTTTTCATACTCCGCGCCATCCGAAATCGTCGCCCACTCCGGCGCGCCATCCCCGTAGAGGTCGCTGTAAAGATCCTGATGCATGTCCAGAAACACATACATGCCATTCTGCGCGCACAACTGCGCATACTCTCGAATCTTTTGAAGATAGCTGTCATCATAAACGCCGGGCTGCGGCTCCACAGCAGCCCAGATCAGCCCCAGCCGAACCATATTGATCCCCCGCTGCGCCAGCGCTTGAATTTCATATGGCTGCCAGGTGGGAATATAGCTGCGCACCGGCTTGCGGCCGGTTTTGGGATCATCATCGTTTTTATACACCAGATTCACGCCGTTGAAAATTCGTTCCCGTCGGAAGGAATCCAGAAACCTGCGGCCAGCCGTGATGATTTGTTCCATAAATTATTTGTCTTTCCTTTCATTTTTAGAGGTTCTATCTATAGTATACCGATCACAGCCACGCTCTGTCCATGCATTTTTCGGTATAAAAAAGAGTGTTGCAGGCCGGAACGCCCCACCTGCAACACTCTTTTTTATGATCCGTTACCGCAATCAGATGAAAAGCTTCGCAATCAGCTTTGCAATATGCAGAAACGCCTTTACCAACCAAGCCGCCATGTTTCGGCACCTCCTTTCATTGGGTAAGAAGAGCTTGTATACAGGCTCTTGATTTATTTCTACTATATCACCTTTCACATAAAAATCAAGTATTATTTCATATATTTTTCAATTAAATTTATAGAATATTCGTTAAATATAACATTTAATCGACATTATTTTTCTGATTGTAGATTATTTTTTAAGTTTCTGATGAAACCATAACCAGATCCCTCCTTCTGGACGTGGCAAAAGAGGAGCAAGAAAAAACAGGCTATTGAGCAAATTCCCATAGCCTGTCCACATATATTGGTTTCAATCACAGCATCCATGCAGGGATACACCAGGTGTTCTCTCCAATTGACGCTATTTCCGGTGTAAGAGAGACTACCGCCGCAGCTTCAACCGCCCGGGTTTCGCGCATGTACTCCAGTGTGTGGAGCATGGAGTATGACGGCTCTGTTCCCTGGCTGACGATCACGGGATAGAGCTTCCCGTCCGTTTGAATCATCAGGTCTATTTGCCGCTTATTTTTGTCTCTGTAATATGAAATTTCTGGATTTCTCCCCGCATTATGATAACTTTTCAAAATTTCAGAATACACATAGCTTTTAAAAATTTGCCCGCTTATATCGCCCCTTTCCAAGTCTCCGGCGCTATTCCATTTTAGCAGATAAGCGCATAATCCGGAGTCCAGAAAATGTATAAGAGGCATTTGTGCTGTTCCCCTCCCAAGCCCTTCACTAGAAAATGATTTCACAATTGCTATAATCCCATATGCTTCTAAGATGGAAAGCCAGCGCTTTGCGGTTATTGGAGATATCTCCGCCTCTAAAGCGATATTGCTATATCTCACGGTATTGGCGGTGCGAGCCGCAGCTATCACCATGAAACGATAAAACCGTGCAGGGTCGCCGTTGATATGTGTTCCAAGCTGACGGAAAAAGCGCTCAATATACTTTTCGTAATACTCTCCCCGATCCGTATTCCCCCTTTCCCACATGGCCGGCATAGAACCTCGGAAGATACGCTCATAGAGCCTGTGCACATCCTGTGGACGGGCATCCTGCTCTCGCTGCAGGAGCCAGTCCAATGTAGGGGTAAACGGAATATTAGGGATTCCCCGGATTTCCGCATTGGATAGCCCGCCTAAGTGAAAGGATGCAGCCCTGCGCCCAAATATTGCTGTAACCTGCTCTGAAAGATCACTATCATATGAATCAGCAAGCCAGAACGCGCCCATCTGCTCCGGATTATTTTCAGTGCACACTTTAATCCTCGGAAGCAATTCAGGTGCGTATTGTATCTCATCGATCAATACAGGAGGCTGATGTCGCTGCAAAAACACTTCTGGATTTGTGACCGCATAAAACCGCTCCCGTGGATCACTCAGAGACACATAAGTGCGATCCTCCCCGGCCATACGCTTTAACATTGCCGTCAGGCCCGTATCACTCAGCCCCGAAAGCAAAATAACGGGACAGCGCTCCGACGCTGATTTGATTTGTTCTTCGATCGCCCTTTTGATATACATCTCAGCCATCCTTTCCTATTTATGCCCATTTCGATGTTGTCAGTATTATCGGCTGTGGCGCATATCTGATTTTCCGATAAAATGGGTGCAAAAAAGTATCCGACAGCGCTCTGTACTGCTGTCAGTTGCTTTGTCAATTCACTTTTGTCTATTGAAATACTGCTTATGCAGCTTTTAAACGGCCGATAAATGTCGATATGGATGCAGACAAGACGCCTAATATCGCGGCGGCTGCCACGCTTTGGAAATGACAGACTTGAAAAAGGAGCATCAGCGCAATTTCAATCACGATGATGCTGCGGGAGGCGCGCATAATATTCTTGATCTGCCTCTCGGGAACCGGATGATTTGGGTGGATCACCGGCGCACAAACGAATACGACAATCAAACTGAAAACAGCGCCAACTACAATAAACCATGTATGCCCAACAACAACCGCGTTGAGTAGCATACACCCGACCCCAACCGCAAGCGAGAGGATAAAGCAGCCGATCCGGCTTGATGCATGCAGGCCGCCCGACGTATGGCGCAGCGGCAGGAAAAATGCGAACCATACAAGCGTTATTCCAACTTTGCCTATGGCTGCGGCTATGACCAGAATAGTCCCAAAGGTGATGGCAACGTTCAGAAAGCATTCGATTCCATAGGCATAGACTTCCCTTTCCGATTCCTTTGCGCCGTTTTCAATAAGCCAATTTGCAATACGGCTCGCAACGCTTTCCATATTACCACCCCTAACCAAAATGTTGCATATATTGCCTTTCCGCTTCTTCGCGAAACTTTTTGCTGATAACCTGCCTTTTGTCCCCAAACATAAAACCCTGACGGTCAATTCCATCAACATTTTCAAGATTCACAATAATACACCTGTGGCATCGCACAAATTGCGGCGGCAATATCTTTAGTAACTCATTTAATGTAATCCGGTAATGATAGACACCATTTTTTGTTGTGATATCCACATAATTTCCCGCACCCTCTACATATAAAATCTCCTCGAATGGAATCCGTATATATTTCCCAACGCCCAGCTTGAGAAAAAGGAATTTATTGCCTCTCGATTGAATTTTGAGAGATAAACGGTCCATACACTCTTCAAAATCGCCGTCGTTCAGGGGCTTCAACAAATAGCGAAACGCCTCGACTTGATAGCCCTCCTGCATAAATCTTGTCAGGCTTGTGAGAAAAACGATGGGTGCTTCATACCGCCTGTTTCTTAACTGATGTGCAACTTCAAGGCCGCTGACAGAATCTTCGCCCATGTTGATATCAAGAAAAACAGCGTCAAAATCTTGCCCTTCGCTCCAGGCTTCCAGCAAATCCCAGCTCGTTGTAAAGGCAGATATATCGATTAAATTCTTTGTTTCTTTCCCCCATGCCAGTAACTTTTCCGAAAGGGCGCTGCAAAATGTTTTTTCATCATCCATAACAGCAATCCGAATATTCATGCTTCGCCTCCGTCTGTCGCGGTATCCGGTATAAACACCTCGATTTTGAAACGGTCTGACGAGGGGGCCAGCTGATATGTGCCGTCTGCGCCTTTCACAATCTGCTCAATCCGGCGCAGCCCATAGCCGTGCCCCTCTTCCCGCTTTGTTGTCAGAAGTTTTTTCCCTTCCGTTTTGTAAGAGCCGCTTGAACTGTTTACGGTAGTGATAATAACCATTTTTCGGTTTCTTTTGATTTGGAAATCAATAAAGGCTTTCCCGTGATTGTGCTTCACTTCTTTACAGGCCTCAATCGCGTTATCTAATATGTTCCCGATCAGAGCAGTAAGCTCTATATCGCTGATTGGCAGCCGCCCCACATTGTTTGCGTTTAATCGGAACAATATATGCTCTGACCGGCACAAACGCATTTTATTTTCTAAAATTACGTCTAATACCGGATTTCCTGTATTGACCATTGTCGTTACTGCTTCCAGTTCCTGATTCAGCTGCCCTAGGTATTGTTCGATTCCTTTCATGTCGCCACGTTCCAGCAGCGTCTGCATTACCGCAATAAAGTGATGCTGGTCGTGGTTCCACGTCCGAATGACTTCCTGTAATTGGGCGGTATTTTTCTGTTCCAGATAGGCGCTCTCTAATTTATTCTCCGTATCTGCTTCTTTTTGTATCGCTTCCCCAATTCGATGGACCACAAAGAAAAACGCCAATAACATCAGTGTTAAAGCTATTGTAAATAAGATCAGCAGCATGTGCTCTGATTCTGTAAAATCCGGACTTGCCGCAAACGCTTGCAGTTGGCTCGCGATCCCCGTGCCGATGAGAATGACCATGATGATAAAAAGCTGAAGATTTCTCGGCAACATAATCGTACTGCGCGGAAATTGCGCCAGCAGCCAAAACATCAGGGCGCAAAAGGCAATATACAAAGATGTCGGTATCATTCGTGAAAAAGACGGCGCCAATGCAGCCTGCACATCAAAAGAATGTAGCCCGGTTACGACTATGTATACCAGCAAATTCCCCATAATAAAGACAATTGCAGGCGCGCTGCCCCACATAATGCGCATCGCAGGAGTTCCCTTGAACAATAAAAAAGCGTATAGCAGAAAAAGGGCATACATGCACGCCATCAGGACTCTGGATTCCACATTGAAATAATTCAAACAACTTTGGGCCATAATCAAAACAACCGTTCCCAACACGATCCAAGGCTGCTTTTCTTTCGCATAGCCCAATTGTTTTTGCAGCAGACGATATGTGAAGTAGAATTCCAGGATATTGATAAAAATATCCCAAAGGAACCATAGCGACTGCATCTGATCTCCTCCTTTTATAGCATACCAATTTTTTTAAAAAACGACAACCGCAGCAGCATATCATTCGCCCCTTTGAGAGCATTATTCGTCCCGCTTATATCGCTATAAAACCATTTTTATGATATTTTATAATCAGATTCTACAGGAATCGGGAATTTTATTTTGGGAGGTTAATGAAAAATGGGCAACAAAACCAACCGAGATCTGAAGCGCAGATTCGCCGCCATGACGGGCAAAGCCATTTCGGCCGCTTCCGGGTTCGTTGTGCGCATCCCCTGTTTTGGCGACTGGTATGAGCCGAAAGTGCCAGCGCAGCTTCAGAAAAAGTAATCTCAGGCAAACCGCCATGCGCCGCAGACTCGTATGAGGGTGAGCGGCGCATTTTTTACCGTTTTTTTCGTGAGCGCCGATAGCATCAGTGTACAAGGGGAATATCGCCGCTAAGGCGGGCTCAGACGGG
>USBP01000029.1 GCA_900552985.1 uncultured Oscillospiraceae bacterium | reverse complement strand
GCTTTGTGATCGTCACCGCCGTTTCCGTGTTTATGGCAGTCGCATACAGCGCGAGATACTTCGGCGCCATGTGGGCGCTCGAATTCTTTGCCTCAAGAGGATATGCGATTTTTAACTTTATCCTTTACTTTTTGCCGATTGTCACCGGGATTGGGAGCTGTTTTCTCATCATGTGGGGCGATCCAAACCCCCGCAATGCCTCGCGCGGCGCGATGGATAACGCGACAGGCTGCGCGCTCAGCTATGAAGTGATTAAGTATTTTAAAGAAAATCCCGATAAAATGCCGAAGAACTGCCGCATTATCGACCTCAACTGCGGCTCTGAGGAGGCGGGCCTGCGCGGTTCTATGGCGTTTGCGCGTCAGCATAAGGGGGAACCGTTGCTGGAAAACTGCTGGAACCTGAATGTGGATTCTGTAGCTGATAAGGATTATTTTGAGGTCGTGATCCAGGACGATTGGCAGTTCTGCCGGTTCGATACGGATCTCGAACGGATGTTTAAGGAAACCTTCCAGGAGCTCGGAATTGAGAGCAAAACCAACGGCTGCATCCACAACCCGGTCGGAGGCTGCGACAGCACGCCTATGACCAGGGCAGGGGTTAAGTCCGTCACCTTCGCCGCCCAAAACCCGATGCTCACCTATTATTATCATACCTGGCATGACAAGGCCGATCGTTTTGAAATGGAAACAGTAGGAGACGGTTTTGATGTACTGCTGCGCGTGATCGAAAAAATCGATCAATTCCAGCAGGCCAATGGTTATAACGGCCCGCAGAAGAAGTAGGAGCTTGTATTTTTTCTAAGCACGATACATAAAAAGCCACGGCGCAAACCGGTCGGATATGACCGGTTTGCGCCGTGTTTTGTTGTTTGAGATACCACTGAAAGGAAACGCTATTCGACCGTCAGCACGGTATGGTCATATTTCCCCACGCTGCGGGCCGCGACAATAATCTGCGTCCCCTTTGGAACAGAGGCTGCTACTGTGAGCGTCCCATCCTGCGAAAGCGTAACCCCTTTAATCGCCTGCTCTTCCACTGCGGCAATATCCGTCACGATGGAATAGCGCATCTGGTGGCCGGTCAGAGCCTGTGCATATTGATCCTCCAACCGGGCGGAAAGCTGCACCTGCTCCCCTGCTTTCACAGTGGCAGGCGTTGCCTGCGCAAAGAAAACGCGCTGCGGTAACGGCTCCTCCTGTGACAGGCGGTAATGCACCGTTTGCCTGACCGTATCGCTGACATAAGCGGTGACAAAAACATCCTGCTCCAAATCCGCCCCTGCGGAAACCGTCAACAGGCCGGTCTCCGGATCAATCGTCACGCCTTTGAGCGAAGCGGAAGGCGTAGAGGTTGGATTCTCGCCGTCAATGGTTTCAGAGAGCTTCCATTTGACCGCTGCGGAAACTGGGCGGTCAAACTGATCCGTCACCTGTGCCGTCATCTGCTTTGTCCAAGGGCCGGTCTGCGGAACCAACAGGCAATCCGGCGTCTGTCCCCCATTCACGATCACGTTGGAAGCCTTGGACGGTTCCTCCTTCTTATATACACGGAAATAATCGATATAGGTATCCTTGGGATAGATGTTGTGATCCTCACCCATACCGCCTGTAGCATAGACGGAGAAAATTGTCATCATCCGATAGTTGGGCGAGCGATCCGTTTCGCTGACAAGCTGATTATCTACATAAAATTTCGTCCCGCTTTCATCCCATTCAAAGCCATAGATATGGTATTCATTGGAAGGATCGCCTGGGATTTCTGCTTCCGGCACCCAGAGATACTCCACTTCCGTCGAGCCGTTGGGATGAATGACCGGCCGCCATGCTTTCATACTCTCCAGAGGTGCAAGATAGGTCTCGATGATATCAAATTCCGCTGTTTGATTGGAATAGTGACCGGCGTAGGGAGCGACTTCCCCACTGAGCTGTGCGCTCGCGTTCTGGTCATCCTGCGTGCCGACCATCCACCAGGCAAAGTGGCTGCCGTCACGTGTGGAGGGCATTTTCAGGCGAATCTCAAAATAGCCGTATTTTGTGGCAAAGCCATCAAAGGTTGGAATAGCACGGTTATAGGTTGCCCCGCTCCCCAGTTCTCCAAACTTATGCAGGTGATCGCGCTCAAAGGACATAATACCTGTGATTTTATTGCCATCCTGCGCGCTCCAACGCTCCAGCCCTTCCGGGCATCGCAGCACAAGGCTGCCATCCTGGAAAAAGTAATTCGCCTTCGTGCGCGCGTCATAATCCGTCCACTGGCGCAGATAATAAGGCGACCAGCGTGAGGCGTCCAGTGAATCCCCATCAAATTCATCGTGATAGAACAGCGTCCAGCCCTCTTTTTCGAGCGGATTGGCCGGCACATCCTGTAAACTGTCATCTTTGACCAACCTGACCTTTTTCGTCACGGTTACCCGCGGCTCTGCTGCTTCGGGAGAAGCATCGGTCGCAGTGACGCGCAGCGTTACGCTTTTTTCCAGCTCGCTCGTTACGGTAAGGACATTCTCCTCCAGTGTGACGCCGGGAACCTCCTGGTCAATCGTATAGGTCACAGGGTTATCCTCCAACGGCGTACCCTCACTGTCAAACACAGTGGCGGTAACATTGCGCTGCGTACTGCCGGAGGCAGGCGCCACCACCGCGTAATTCCCCGTCAGGGCAGGCGCGTTGAAAGCGATCCGGCGTTCGCCGTTGTCATCCTTTTGATTCTGTAAAACAACCAGAGTGATGATTCCCCCAATCAGAGCAGCCGCAAGCACAACGGCAAAGATACTCCACAGTATTTTCTTCCGTTTGGTCATACAATTTCTCCCCCTTATTCATCGAGTTGGGCAGGATGTGCGCACGGCCTGCCCCTTTGATCCGTTCCCCAGTTCACTTGAGCAGCTCGTACATCAGCGCAGCATCGTTTTTGGTGGCGTATTCATTTACGCTTTTGACCCGGGCACGCAAAACATTGCCGCCCATCGTGATCTCCAGCTCATCGCCTACCTTTACCTCATACGACGCCCGCGCCACTTTGCCATTGACAAGGACATGCTTCGCGTCGCAGACCTCATTTGCCACTGTGCGGCGTTTAATCAGCCTGGAAACCTTCAAATATTTATCCAGCCTCAACCTGGTATCACCTCCCTCTTACCGCGCGCGTCTGTTCCAAACAGCTTCACCTCGAGGCGCTCTGCGGCCGGCAAAAAAAAGAGCAGGCGATGCCGCCTGCCCCACGCACCGGCAATATGCCCCGCCGCGTCAGCAGCTGCGGGACGCATTCCCAGCCATTTCTAATCCATTTTTATTTCTGGGCGACAGCATCCTTCAGCGCCTTGCCTGCCTTGAAGGCCGGCAGCTTGGAAGCAGGAACCGTCATGGCCTCGCCGGTCCTCGGGTTGCGGCCCTGCTTCTCAGCACGCTCACGAACCTCAAACGTACCAAAGCCGACCAGCTGAATTTTTTCGCCCTGCGTCAGCGCGTCGGTAATGCTCTCAATCACTGCGGCAACGGCCTTTTCAGCATCCTTCTTAGAAAAATCTGCCTTCTCGGCAACTGCGTTTACAAGCTCTGTCTTATTCATTTTTGGTTTCCTCCGTTTAAGAAATATTTTATTGATCCATGAAATAATAAATTATTTCATTTGGATAACAAATCAAGCTTCGCCTCATCCCACAGACCGTCCATCTCGCTAAGGCTCATATCCTCCAACCTACGGCCCTGAGCCTGCGCCAATTTCTCCATATGCGCAAAACGGCGCATGAATTTATCTGTGGAAGCCGTCAGCGCTTCTTCTGCATCACAGCCAACAAAGCGGGATACATTCACCACGCTGAAAAGCAGATCTCCCAACTCCTCAACCATATCCGCTTCGCTTCCGCTTTCAATTGCAGCGCTGAGCTCAGAGGTTTCTTCATACAGCTTGTCTACCGCACCGGAAACCTCCGGCCAATCAAAGCCGACCTTTGCCGCCTTTTTCTGAATTTTGCCGGCCCGCATCAACGCCGGCAGCTCGCGTGGAACAGAAAGCATCGTCTCCGTTTGGCTCTTCTGGCCCTTGGAATGCTTTTTGATATCATCCCAATTGCGCAGCACCTCATCAGAGCCGCTCACCTGCACCTCGCCAAACACATGGGGATGCCTCTCAATGAGCTTTTTACATACGCCGTCTGCCACATCCGCAAACGTGAAGGCGCCGGCCTCCGCCTCTATCTGGGCATGGAAAACGACCTGCATCAGCACGTCGCCCAGCTCCTCGCAAAGCAGAGTTTTATCCTGCTTATTGATGGCCTCAATTACCTCATAGGTCTCTTCAATCAGATTCTTTTTGATGCTTTCATGCGTCTGCTCCCGATCCCAGGGACATCCGCCCTCTGAGCGGAGACGGCGTATAATCTCAAGCAGGTCACCGATCTCATAGACATCTTTGTATACAAAATCGCCGTCCATTTTCATCCCTCCCGCACACAGGAAAAATGCAACATGAGTATATTACCCCATCAGGCCGTATTTTTCAAGTATTTTAGCAATTTTTTCTCCTTTTGGCAGCATGTCGACGTCGTCTTTTGAAATGGCGCGGCTGAACAGAAGAGCAATTCCATAGACCACAACAGCAATCCCGATTGCCACCAGAGTGGAGACGTTGCCCGCGCTGAGCATGCTATGCCCCAGCAGGCCCTCTGCCGGCCATACGCGGCCCAGCAGATTACTGCACAGACCATATCCGGACCATGCGGCAACGCCGCACAGCACCGCGCAAAAGACCGGCTTGATCAACACGGATACAATATGAATACGTACCTGGGAAACATGCAGCAAATAATACAGGTTGATGGCTACCACGACGACATAGCACAAAATAGAGGCAATCGGCGCGCCGAGAATATTGATGCTCGGGATGCCCACCAGTGTATAATTGCCGATGATTTTAATAGCGGCGCCGATCAAAAGCGATTTCACCGGCACATCCGTGCGTCCGATTGCCTGAAGCATATTTGTAATCGGCGCGGAAAGTGCCATCAGCGCAGTAGAATAGCCGTACATTTCCATGATTGGTTCCGCCACAGGGATCAGATAGGGGCGGCTGCTGAAAAACATCGTTAAAATCGGCCGTGCCAGCACGCCCATACCGATACCGGCCGGAAGGCCGATAAGAAGCGTCATCCGCAGCACGGATTCAATCGTGATGCGGCTGCTTTTTTTATCTTTCGTCGCCCAGGCGGCAGAGAGAATAGGCAGCGCGCTCACGCCGAAATTCAGTGTGATCATCGGCACAAGGTTTTTGAAATTGATTGCAGCGGAGTAGCAGCCATAGAGATAATCGGTCACACTGCTGTCCGGTGTGCCCGTCCCCGTCAGGGAATAGGCATACATCTCCTTGAGCACACTGGCCGACGCAGGATCTTCCATAATATTAGCCAACCGTGCGCGCAGCATGCCTGCATCAATAATATTGGTAACATTGGTAATCAGAGAGCTTGCAACAACCGGAATGGCCAGCGCCATCATCATTTTCGCAATCTCCTGGCCGCTGAGCGGCTTGGGAGAATTGACAAGATCAGTGCGTGTAAAGCCATCCCCTTTAATCTTGTAACGCAGCACGAGATACAGCATCCCCAACAGAGTGCCAAGCGTTACACCCAGGACGGCGGCCGCAGCGGCGTAAGGGTAGATTGCCCCCATCGCCGCATCAAGATCGGAAACTGTTTTGCCAAACACTTTGCCGCCGGCATTGAACTGGGCCTTGCCGACACGGATGACAGCATAGGAGAGGATCAGGCCGAGCACCAGCTTGCCCAGGGCCTCAATCACCTGGGAAACGCCGGTGGGCACCATATTGCTCAGGCCCTCATAATAGCCGCGGTAAATGGACATACCACAGCAGAAAAAAACGGCCGGAGCGATTGCAATAATACTGTAAAGCGTGTTGGGGGACTTGCTGATCCAAACGGCATAGGGATATGCCAGCAGCAGCATGATTGCCGTGCCGACCACGCCGATGATCATAAACAGACGGAAAGAGACCCGATAGGTCTGACGGGCGTTACGGTAACGGTGTAGCACCACATCCTGCGACACCATCTTTGCCACGGCAATCGGGATGCCGGCCATGGAAATAGAGACGATCGGTGTGTATACATCGTACGCAGAACTGAAATACCCCAGGCCCACCTCGCCAAGCATGGCCGTCAGGGGAATTTTATAAAGCACGCCGATTACCTTGACGATGAGCGTAGTAAACACCAGCGTCAGCGCACCGTTGAGCATGGTCTGCTTTTTATTCGTCGGCAAGCGCAACACTTCCTATTCTGTAGTAATAATTTTGCCTGTTATTCCTCCCCGTGGAGCCTTGCACCGCACTGGGAGCAGAATACCGCACCGGCATCATTCGCCGCCGCACAGGCGGGGCAGGTCACGCGGTTGCGCATTTCATTGATACTCTCCTTGAGCTCTCGGATAGAGGCGTTGATTCCGTCAATCTCCTGCACCAGCGCCTGCTCTCGCTCGCGGTCCGTCACACCGTTTTCCAAATAATTATAATAGAGCATACCCAAAGCGGCATAACTGTTTTCCAGATTATTTTCCAGCTCTGAAACGCTTAACTTATTTCTGGAGAGATCCAAAACCTCCTCCGCCTTTTTCCCAACAGTACGGGCAGCGGATTTTGCAGTATTCACTGCATTTTCAAACAATCCCATAACGGCTCCTTTCACACATCAGACGACAGGCCAAGGCCTTTTGATCCCCCAGCGGGAACAGCGATGGAAACCAACTGAGAGCTCCCAGCAAAACCGCCATACCGACAGACATGCCCGGTTGATTTGTTCCCACTGCCTACAAGATGTTTTGTATTATACTACCAAATCCAAGCAGAAGCAACTTTTTCGCTCTGTACGCCCGACGGAGCGTCAATCGTCCCCCATAAATTCCCTTAACAAGGAATCCTCGGGCACCAGCTCACGCGCCAACGGCTCAAAGCGTTGCAGGCTATGAATCATACGAACAGCATCCCGATAAAACGGATGCTCCGGCCCGAGCTGGCGCAGCATGGCGATTGCCTCTTCCCGAAAGACGCAGGGCTCATACAAATGGATGGAATTCATGCGCACATCCGCATTTCCCCGGAAGGGGAAGAGATACAAATCCTCCCCCCGCTGCACGCTCTCCCAGAGGGAAAAGGTCTCGTGGACATCCGTGCCGCGAAAGCGGCGGGCACGGATGAGCCGGCGGACAAAGCGCAGGTTGCGCTTGTTTAAAACAATCTTCCCATTCTCCGCATAAATACGGGAGGAAACGCTGACATAAACCTTGAGCAGATGCTCCGGCGGGAACGCGCCGTAAATCAGCGGGTTCAAGGCATGCAGACCCTCCACGATGACCACATCCCCCTTTTCCAGCACGAGACGCTGCGCCTGTGCGCTGCGGCTGCCTGTTTTGAAATCAAACAGCGGCAGCTCGCAGCGGCTGCTTTGCATCAGATGATAAAAGGTTTCATGGATCAATGGAATATCCAATGCATGCACGGTTTCAAAATCAGGCGTGCCGTCAGGGAAACGCGGGGAGCGATCCTGATTGAGATAAAAATTATCCAGCGAGACCGTATATGCCCCATGCCCGCTCTCGGCAAGGGCCTGGGCGATTTTACCCGCTGTGGTCGTTTTACCGGATGCGCTCGGCCCCGCAAGCAGGATAATGGAAGCCGTGCCGGATGAGACGGCCTGTTCGGCAACCCGGCGAATAATGTTGCGGTAACGCTCTTCTGCCGCCAGGACAAAGCTCTGCGGCTGCTTCAGTGCCAGTGTATTGATGGATTCCATATAGTTATCGAGCTTTGACATGGCTTCCTCCAACACGAATCGGTTATTTATATGACGTGTAAAATTCCTTTATGCGCGCCTTGCGCTCCATCAGCACATCAAACCGTTCGTTATATTCATAGGGATATTTATAATTAAAAATACGTTCTATCTGATCCCCGTGCGGCGCACGAAGCTTTGTTACAGCGCCGGCCCCCGCCGCGAGCACGGTGTGGCACTCCTCCATCATAAAGATGTTATAAAGCCCCTCATGCCCCGGCTTACACCAGCCGACGTTTTCGAGATTGCCCAAGCAACGGCTTTGCCGATACATATAGTATGGGAAATGCCCCGCCTGTGTGAGCGCCTGCTGCGCACCGGTCAGCATCTCGCCGGTAAGGGAGGCGTCCCCCACAGCCTGCCGGTGCGTCACCAGCGTAGAAGACCTCTTGAGCGCCAGGGTATGTACCGTCACGCTCTCCGGGTCGAGTTCCAGCGTAGTTTGCAGCGTGCGCCGGAAGCCCTCCAACGTATCCTTTGGCAGGCCGGCAATCAGATCCATGTTGATGTTGGAAAATCCATGCGCCCGTGCGAGCCGGAAAGCGTCTACTGCGCATTGGGCGGTATGGCTGCGGCCAATTTCCGCCAACACCTCATCCTGAAACGTCTGCGGGTTAATGCTGATGCGCGTCGCGCCCATCCGCCTGAGCGCCTCCAGCCGTTCGGGCGTGACCGTATCCGGCCGCCCGGCCTCCACAGTATATTCGCGCACAGTGGAGAGATCAAAATGCTTCTCCAACGCAGCATGAATGCGCAGCAGCGCCTCCGCCTCCAGTGTTGTGGGAGTTCCTCCGCCATAATAAACGGTTTCAAGCCGCAGCCCGAGCTCCGAGAGAATCCGCCCGGTCAGCTCCAGTTCACAGCACAGCAGCTCTACATAGCGGGGCAGCAGCTTTTTGGCTTTTGAGGCCGTGATGGAATGGGAGACAAAGGAGCAGTAACTGCACCGCGTAGGGCAAAAAGGAATGGACAAATACAGGCTGCACGAATCCGGACGCGACGACGCAATAATGCGCTGCTCCGCACAGGCCACATGGAAAGCGAGTTTCGTTTTATCCCCGGAAACCAACAGCCGGCTGCGGAAGTAATCCTGCGCGCCATCCTCTCCATATTGAGCAATCAAGCGGTGCATCAGCTTCGAAGGGCGCACGCCCGTCAGAATGCCCCATTGCGGCCGATAGCCTGTGGCACGGGAAAGCACGTCAAACAGTGCAACCGCCATGCGCCGCTCGCACTCCCCGTCTTCCAGCGCCTGCTGAAACGTGACGAACTCGTGCGCCGTCATTCGGTTCCCTGCCAGCAGCACTTCACAGGAGACATCGTATCCCTCCTGTGCTTTACGCATGGAGGTCGTCACGTGCGGCTCGCCAGCCTCATCCTCCCGCACGGTTTTAATCTGTTCATACGGAAAAAACACGCGGCAAAGATTTTCCATCTCATAGTGGAAATCATGGCCGTCAACCCATAAAATCATCGCGCTTGCCGCCCTTCTGCCAGACAATCAAAACTCATAAAGCGACTCATCAAATTTTTTCTTTCGCAAATAACGATTATGCGTCCGCTCATGCGCAAGGCTCGTCGCCCGATTATGCCCAGGATACACCTGATAGTCTCCCGGCATACGTGCCAGCCGCTCCAGAGAGCGCATCAGCGTAGCATAATCCCCACCCGGAAGATCTGTTCTCCCGCAGGTGTGGCAAAAAAGCGTATCACCGGAGAAAAGGGCGTCCCCTACCAAAAAGCAGACGCCCCCGCGCGAATGGCCCGGCGTATGCAGCACACGAATCGTGAGCTCCCCTAAGGGCAGCTCCATCCCCTCCTCCAAAAAACCATCCGGTTCGACATAGCGCTGTTGGCCGGGCAGATGCGTATCCGCCAGGCTTTCCTTTTCATCCGTCAGGCAAGCGGCA
>USBP01000028.1 GCA_900552985.1 uncultured Oscillospiraceae bacterium | reverse complement strand
CACAAAGATCCGGCCGTGGGAGGTGGCGGTCGTGTGGATGCAGTCAATTACATTGGTCGCCACATTCACCGCGCTCTGAAAGCCGAAGGTCATATCTGTACCCCAGATATCATTGTCAATGGTTTTGGGCATGGTTACAACATGAAGGCCTTCCTCGTGCAGAAGGTTGGCCGTTTTGTGCGTGCCGTTCCCTCCAAGAATAACGAGTGCGTCCAGCTTGAGCTTTTTATAATTTTTTTTCATGGCCTCAACTTTATCGACGCTGCTGTCATCCGTTTTTTTGCGCATCAGCTTAAACGGCTGGCGGGAGGTGCCAAGGATTGTACCGCCGCGCGTAAGGATACCGGAGAAATCGGCAGGCTCCATTATTTTGTAATCCTCTTCGATCAGGCCGCGGTAACCGTCGGCAAATCCGTAAATTTCAACCTCGTCTTCAAATTCGTGATAGAGCGCCTTTGCCAGGCCGCGCAGCGCGGGGTTGAGCCCCTGACAATCGCCTCCGCTTGTGAGTACGCCAATCCGCTTCATTTTTCCGCTTCCTTTCCTTTATCGTTTTGCATGAGCTCCTCCGCCCTCAGGCGCGGGATAAAGCGCTCGCTTTCCTCCTGCTGCGCAAGGCTTTGTTTCTCCCGTTCGTGCGCGAGCTTGAGCAACGCCGCCTGTGAATCGACGTTATGTTTCCCGCGGCGCTCCTGTAGGCGATAGACGGCGTCCGGCCCCTGTAAGCGGGCGTTGACCGTATCCTTTAACTGCATGGCGAGAACAGCCTCGACACGTGCTCGGATTTTCGGCTCCTCTACCGGGAAAACGAGCTCCACACGGCGGTCCAGGTTGCGCGGCATCAAGTCGGCGCTGCCGAGATAAAGCAGCGGATCGCCTGCATTTTCAAAGCGAAAAATCCGGCTGTGTTCCAAAAAACGGCCCACAATGGAACGCACCGTGATATGGTCGCTGACCCCTTCTACGCCGGGCACCAGGGAGCAGATTCCCCGCACGATCAGCTCGATGGGGACTCCCGCCTGAGACGCCTTGTAAAGCCGCTCGATCATATCATAATCCAGCAGGGAGTTTACCTTCATTACGATGCCTGCCTGCTTGCCGTCCAGCGCGTTTTGTGTTTCCCGCTCGATGCGCTGATAAAAAAACGCGCGCATATCATCCGGAGCGTTAATAAACTTTTGATATGGCGGCGGGCGGGAGTAGCCGGTTAAAAGATTGAACAGCAGAGAGGCGTCGGAGCCATACGCTTCCCGGCAGGTAAAAAGCCCCATATCCGTATAAAGCCGCGCTGTGGTATCGTTATAGTTTCCCGTGCCCAGGTGGAGATAGCGGCGGATTCCATCCGCATCCTGGCGGACGACCAGCAAAATTTTGCAGTGGGTTTTCAGCCCTACGAGCCCGTAAATGACATGGCATCCGGCCTGCTCCAGCTTTTTTGCCCAGTTGATGTTGTTTTCTTCATCAAAGCGCGCCTTGAGCTCCACAAGCACCGTGACCTGCTTGCCGTTTTCCGCCGCGCGCATCAGGGCGCGCACAATCGGAGAATTGAAGCTAACGCGGTAAAGCGTCTGCTTGATGGCGAGCACGTTTGGATCCTCCGCAGCGTCCGCCAAAAATTTTACCACATAGTCAAAGCTCTCATAGGGGTGATGCACAAAGCGGTCCCGTTCCCGGATGGCGGCAAAAATATCCTCCCCACAGCTGAGGAAATCAGCCGGCCGGGCCGGCGCAACCGGTTTCAGGCGCAGGCCTTCGTGCCCTTTGACAAGCGCTGCGAGCTTGGCCCATGCCGTCAGGTCAAGCGGCCCTGCACAGGGGTAAACGTCCGCCTCCCGCACATCGAGTGTCTCAATGAGGAAGCGGCGTGTTTCCGCATCGCATTTTGCATTGATCTCCAGACGGACCGGGCGGCCCCGCTTCCGCTTTTTGATAGATTTCTGGATTTCCTGCAAAAGATCCTCCGCCTCTTCGTCTATGCTCAGGTCGGCGTTACGCGTGATGCGAAACAGGGAGACGGATTTTACCTCGTGCGTTTCCAGCAGCTTTGGCAGATAGGCGATCATCACCTCTTCCAGCAGGATGAAGCACTGCTGCTTCTCTCCGGGCAGGGCGATGAAACGCGGCAGGATGGACGGCACCTGCACAACGGCGAAATGCGTCTCTTTTTCCTTTTTCAGGCGTACCGCCAAATTCAGGGAGCGGTTGGCAAGCAGCGGGAAAGGGCGGCTCTGATCGATGGCCAGAGGAGTCAGGACTGGAAAAACGGTACGCTCAAAATACCGCGCCACAAATTTTTTCTGCTTTGTATCCAACTCCTCAAAGCGGACAATGAAAATCTCATGGTGGCGCAGCATGGGAAGCAGAGAGTGCCGCAGGCAATTATATTGTTTTTTGCATAGGAAATGGGCCTGCTCACTGATCTGCCGAAGCTGTGCGGAAGGGGATTGCCCAAGGGGATAGGGCTTTTTTACCCCCAGACGTGCCTGCTCGCGCAGGCCTGCGACGCGAACCATAAAAAATTCATCCAGATTGGAGGCTGTGATGGATAAAAATTTTAATCGCTCAAGAAGAGGATTTTCCTTTTCATAAGCCTCCTCCAAAACGCGCTCATTGAACGAAAGCCAGCTTAGTTCCCGGTTCGTATAGGGAATGTGGGGGCGTTTTTGCTTCTTTTCGCCCAATCGGATTCACCTCTTTTCGATAGGGATAACAGCATCCGCGTACAAGGGCAGCACAACAAACCGTATGCCCTTCTGCATAGAAGATAAGAATAGTATACACGATTTTCACAAAAAATGAAAAGAAAATTTGCAAATCATTTCCTTTTTCTATAGCACCCGTGTACAAAGGGTCCCATCGGTTTTCCGTTTGTGGCCACGCCTGAGAACGCAGCGAGCGCCCGTCTGAGCCCGCCGGACGGCGATGTTCCCCTTGTATACGGATGTTAATGGTTTTTGAGTCATTTCAAATAGATAAAGTTAAAAATAATATACTATTATATAATGTCATATAATATATAATTTTAAATTATACTGAATTCATCCAAAAGCTATATGGATGGAGGCAGTAACGGAAGATGAAAAGGCAGGCAAAGCAAATAGGAGATCGTAATTGGGTTGGGCAAAATATCGCCAGGCTGCGCAAGGCGCAACGTCCCAAAATGTCTCAGCGCGCCCTGGCGGACGAGTTGCAGCGGGGTGGGCTCGATCTGGATAAAAACGCAATTCAGCTGATTGAATGCGGGCGCCGCTGCGTCCGGGATAAGGAGCTGTTTCTGATTGCAAGAGCACTGCATGTGGAGCCTGGCGCATTGTTTGAGGGCGTAGAGGCTTAATTGGCAGTATCAGCCTGTGAAAGGCACGCGCCCCTGTTTTGAGAGGGCTGCCGGCAGCGCGAATTTATCCGCTTTTGATTGACAGGCAGGAAGGATTTGTTTATAATAATGGCAGCAATAGGGGAGTAGTCGGCATTGTGGGGGATCTCTTTGCGGTGCGGCTAAATCAACATCGTGGAGCGGCCGGCACAGGCGCTTCTGGTTTAGCATGAAATGACGAGACCTGTGTTTCCTGCGGGAAGGGGCACAGGCCTCGTTTTTTGATAAAGATTTCAAAACAACACAGGGGGAATGTAACAAATGAGCTTCCTTTGGGAAGGGCTGCTGGCAATCACCTGGCAGCAGGTTGTGATGTATATCGTGGGGGGCATTCTCATCTACCTTGCGATTTACAAGGATTTTGAGCCCGCCCTGCTCATGCCCATGGGCTTTGGCGCAATTTTGGTGAACCTGCCGTTCACCGGCGTAATTGATCAGTACATGGAGGGCGTTGGCGAAACGCACGGCATCATCCAATGGCTGTTTGAGGTGGGCATCGAAGCGTCGGAAGCGCTGCCGATTTTGCTGTTCATCGGCATTGGCGCAATGATCGATTTTGGCCCGCTGCTCTCTAACCCGAAGATGTTCCTGTTTGGCGCGGCGGCGCAGTTCGGCATTTTCTTTGCCATTGCTGCGGCTACGCTCCTGGGCTTTGACCTGAAGGATGCGGCCTCCATCGGCATCATCGGCGCGGCGGACGGCCCGACGGCTCTCCTGGTTTCCCAGGTGCTCGGCTCCACCTACGTGGGCGCGATTGCGGTGGCCGCCTATTCCTATATGGCGCTGGTGCCCATCATCCAGCCGGTTGTCATTAAGGCGATTACCACGAAAAAGGAGCGCCTGATCCGGATGCCGCACGTGAAAGCGAAGACGATCTCCAAGCGCACGCGCATCCTCTTCCCGATCATGGTCACCATTATCGCGGGCCTGGTTGCCCCAATGTCCGTTTCCCTTGTCGGTTTCTTGATGTTCGGCAACCTGCTGCGCGAGTGCGGCGTGCTCAAGCGCCTGTCTGAAACGGCGCAGAATGAGTTTGCCAATATTATTACGCTTTTGCTTGGCATTACGATCTCCTTCAGCATGCGTGCGGAGCAGTTTGTAACGGTTGAAACGCTGATGATCATCGTCCTTGGCCTGCTGGCCTTTGTGTTCGATACCTTTGGCGGCGTGATGTTCGCTAAGATCCTCAACCTCTTCACGAAAAACAAGGTCAACCCCATGATTGGCGCAGCAGGTATTTCTGCCTTCCCGATGGCGGCGCGCGTTGTGCAAAAGCTTGGCCTCGCGGAAGATAAGGAAAACCACCTGCTTATGGAGGCAGTCGGCGCGAATGTTTCCGGCCAGATCGCATCCGTCGTGGCAGGCGGTGTGATCCTCGGCTTTTTCCAGTAAGAGAAGGAGGAGAATTTGAATGGCTGATTTTATGCTTTTGTCGATTCCGTGGGAAGAGCGGCTCCAAAATTTTATCACCTCGCTCGGGTTTATGGGCAAGGGGATGGGCGGCATTTTAATCGTTATTCTTCTGATTACGCTACTGGTGGTGCTGGTGATGAAGATTGACCCCGTGCTGACAAAACGAGAAGAGGCGCGCAAGGCGAAAAAGCTGGAAAAGCGCGCGCAGAAGGAAGCTGCCGGCAAGTAGCAGCCACTTTATCCGAATCCATAACAGGGCGGTCCGCCGGGGAGGCGCGGCCGCCTTTGCTTTTTTCACACGCTTTGTGTATACTCTCATTAACAGAGGAAAACAGGAGGGATCACAGGATGGATACCAGCCGCATTCTGGTTGTGGAGGATGATTCTGATATCAACGCGCTGTTGTGCCGGGTTTTATCCGGTGCAGGCTACCGGGCGGACAGCGCCTTTTCCGGCACGGAAGCTCAGCTCCGGCTGCAAATGGAGGAATATGACCTTCTCCTGCTTGACCTGATGCTGCCCGGCCTGCCGGGAGAGGAACTAATTGCCTGGCTGCGAGCGGAGCGGACAATGCCGGTGATTGTCATCTCGGCAAAGGCGGGGCTGGATGCCCGTGTCAATGCCCTGCGCCTGGGTGCGGATGATTTTATCCAAAAGCCGTTTGAAAACGAGGAGGTTCTCGCCCGGGTAGAGGCCCAGCTGAGAAGATACCAGCTGTTTTCTCCCGGCGGGCAGGAGATACGGCTGCATGTCGGCCGGCTGACGCTCGACTGCGGAACGCTGGAGGCTGAGGCGAACGGACAGAAGCTCGCATTGACTGCGCGGGAATTTTCAATTTTAGAGCTGCTGATGCGCTATCCGCGCCGTGTGTTTACGCGGGAGAACCTCTATGAGCAGGTGTGGGGCGAGCCATATTACGGGGAGGATAACACGGTGAACGTCCATATCTCCAACCTTCGGGCCAAGCTTCATAGGGCGGACCCGGATATGGAATATATCAAAACCGTTTGGGGCATCGGCTTTAAAATGGCGCAGGAAAAATAATTCCCACTGATATCAGATTTTATCCGTCATCCCTGCGAATGAACGGCTCTCGCCCGGAAGAGTTGCATAAGGTTTCACGGTCTCAGGTTTGAGGCCTGATGATCCGGCGTCCGGCCGGTGATTTCTTTAAACTTTCTTTAAGCTTTTTTATGCCTTTCTTGTTTTGGGGGCGGTATGCTATGTCCAGCCCTTGAGAGATAGGGCGCTTACAATCAGGAAAGGTGATGAAAAATATGGCGCAGACAATTTTGGCGACCCGCCAGCTCACCAAACGCTACGGCGCCGCTATGGCTGTGGATCATGTCAGTCTATCCCTTCAGCAGGGGCAGATTTATGGCTTGGTAGGGCAGAATGGCGCAGGGAAAACCACCCTGCTGCGGATGCTGACTGGCCAGACCTTACCCAGCTCAGGCGAATTGGAGCTGTTTTCGGAATCCTCGCCGGCCGGGCTTGACCGGCAGCGCGCAAATCTTGGCGCGGTGGTGGAAACGCCGAGCTTTTTTCCATTTTTTACAGCGCGAGAGAATTTGGAATACTACCGCCGCCAACGGGGCGTTGTGGGCAAAGGGTGCATTGACGACGCGCTTCAGCTGGTAGATCTGAGCAACACAGGAAGCAAAAAGTTTAAGGATTTTTCTCTTGGCATGAAGCAGCGCCTTGGGCTCGCGCTTGCGCTGATGAACCGGCCGGCTCTGCTTCTGCTCGATGAGCCGATCAACGGGCTCGACCCCATGGGAATCGCGCATTTTCGCACCCTGATCCAGCGGATGTGCGAGGAAAACGGAGTGACCGTGCTCATCTCCAGCCACATCCTCAGCGAGCTGGAAAGCCTTGCAACCTGCTACGGCTTTATCCATCACGGCAAGCTCATTGAACAAATTTCGGAAAAGGTGCTGCGTGAGCGCTGCCGCGAGTGCCTGGAGCTTATGGTGGACAGCGCCGAGAAGGCTGCCGTCGCCATCGAGCGGGAGCTGGGCTGCACAAACTATGAAATCCTGCCCGGTGGAAAAATCCGGCTTTATGCATTCCTGGAGGCGCCCGCAAAAGTGACGCATGTCCTGGCGGCCAACGGCGTGGAAATTTCCGGCGTGGTCAATCAGGGCTCCAACCTGGAGGAATATTTCCTTCAGCTGATCGGAGAGGAGGGCAGGCAGAATGCTTGACTATATCAGCAGTGAGCTGTATAAAACCTTCCACCGAAGATATACCAAGCTGTTTTTGCTCATTACTGCATTGCTGTGCATTGGTGGAAACGCCCTGCTGCGCGTGATATTTTCCATGGCGGGGATTTTGAATTTCGGTTTTCCGCTCTATTTCGGCATTATGCTGATGCCGATGTGCTTCGCCCTTTTAACAATTGTAGTGGACGCAGTGTTTTCTGATGAATACAAGCATGGCACGCTGAAAAATGCGGTTTCCTTTGGCATCAGCCGTGGAAAAATTTATTTCGGCAAGCTGGCGGTGGAAATCGTCCTGATGCTGGTTACCATTGCAGTGGTGCTGGTGTTTTATTCTGCAAGCGCGTTGCTGTTTACACAGATTGGTTCGCATGAGCCGATTGCATGGCAGGAGATGTCGCTGTTTCTTGAAAAAACAGCATTGTCTTTGCCGTTATGGCTCGGCATGCTGGGCGTTTTAAATCTATTGGTTTTTGCTTTTCGCAGCAATACGCTTTATGGTTTCAGTGCGATGATTGTGTTTTCCTTCCCCGGCCCTGTGCTCGGCATACTGAGTGAGATGCGGCCCGCAGTCCACGCGCTCTATCAGGTGACGATCTCCCGGCAGTTTGAGCAGCTCACCGGCGGCGCGGGCTTTATGCTGGGCGGTCCGGGGCCTGCGGCGCAACCGGTGCAGCCGGAGATCATCCCGTGGTGCCTTCTGGTGGGAATCGGATGGTTTGCAGTCTCATCAATCCTGGGCTATCTGCTCTTCCGCCGCAGGGAAGTAAAATAAGCCGGCAGACGCTGAAACGCCGGAGTCGTCAGCCTGCAAATGCGGCGGCAGAAACGCAGAAGCGAAAAGGAAAACCCAGATTCTGCCGGAGGATGGAACCATAACTGCATTGAAAGCCCTGAACGGCTGTGATGGAGATCGGGGCTGGATACCCAGGCGGAGATAACCGGAGGGCTTCTGCGCTTTTTGACCGCGCAGGGCCTTCCAGCGTTCTCCTTTCATATCAATATCAAACTGTCATTTTTGATGAAAGCGGGGGGATTCAGAATGCTACTGGCTGCCATCTTGCTCGGGGCCCTGGCGGCGTTGTTTGCCGCCCTGTTCTTTCTACAGCGCGCCAATCTCCGCAAAGCGCGCCGGGAGCTTGAGGCAATCAACCGGGAGGGCGGCAACCGGCGGCTGCATCTCGCCTCGCCCGATCGGGAGATGGAATCGCTTTTTGAGGCGATCAATCAAACGCTGGATCAGCGGCAAACAGAGGAAATCCATCATGCGCTTGCCGGGAAGGAGCTGCGCCGCCAGATTGCCAACATCTCTCATGATCTGCGCACGCCGCTGACCTCGATCATCGGTTATTTGCAGCTTGCACAGGATAGCCGCACCACCCCGGAGGAGCGCGCGCACGCAATGGAGGTGGTCAGCGCGCGCACCCGCTCCCTGCAAACGCTGATTGGTGGGTTTTATGAGCTTTCACGGCTGGATGCCAATGAATACGACCTGCACCCGGCGCCGGTTGATCTGAGTGTGATTCTGAGCGCGCAGCTGGCTGCCTTCTATGACGATTTTACTGGGAAGCGGCTTGAGATGCATGTTGAGGTGCCGGAGCATCTGCCTGCCGTCTGGGCAGATGCGGACGCTGCGCAGCGCATTTTTGCGAACCTGCTGCAAAACATCCTCCGGTATGCGCACAGCGAGGTATGGGTGACGGCGCGTGCCGGCACGGCTGTGACGACTGTGTTCGCCAATGATACGCAGTTGCTGAAAAAGGAGGATATCCCGCATATTTTTGACCGCTTTTATACTGGCGACCAGATGCGCAGCGGGCATAGCACCGGCCTTGGCCTTGCAATTGTAAAGCGGCTGGCAGAGCAGATGGGGTGCGAGGTCACAGCATCGTTGGAGGGCAGCCGTTTTGCTATTTCCATCCGCTGGAAAAACAGTTGACTCACATTTTTTGAATGGCTTGCCGCAGCTCACAGGCGCGGCGAGCCATTGTTTTCAAATTCACGCCAAAAGCTCTGTTCAAACAGCTCAAAATCATGTATAATATTCCCAAATTCATGGCAGGTAATCTTGATTGAGAGGAGAATGATGAATTTTGCCGAATATCAAAGAGCTGATACAGCAGATGACGCTGGAGGAAAAAATCGACATGTGCTCCGGTGTGGACTTTTGGCATCTCAAAGGAATTGAACGCCTCGGCATTCCATCCGTGATGGTGAGCGACGGCCCGCACGGCCTGCGCAAGCAGGCGGACAAATCCGATAACCTCGGCCTGAACGATTCCATTCAGGCCGTCTGTTTCCCCACAGCGGCCGGCACCGCCAGCTCGTTTAACCGCGGGCTTTTGCGCCGCCTCGGCGAAACGCTTGGCGAGGAGTGCCAGGCGGAGCAGGTAGCGATCCTGCTGGGCCCGGCCGTTAATATCAAGCGCTCACCCCTGTGCGGCCGGAATTTTGAGTATTTTTCAGAGGATCCGTATCTGGCCGGGGAGATGGCGGCCAGTTACATCAGCGGGGTGCAGAGCAAATACGTCGGCACAAGCATCAAGCACTTTGCCGCCAATAATCAGGAGCGCCGGCGCATGACGGTTTCTGCCGTGGCGGATGAGCGCACACTGCGGGAGATTTATTTCCCTGCATTTGAAGCCGCCGTCAAAAAAGCGCAGCCATGGACGGTGATGTGCTCCTACAACCGCATCAACGGCGTGTATTCCTCAGAGAATGCATGGCTGCTCGATCAGGTGCTGCGTAAGGACTGGGGCTTCCAGGGCTTTGTAATGACAGATTGGGGCGCAGCCAACGACCGTGTGGAGGGTATCAAAGCCGGCCTTGAGCTGGAGATGCCCGCGAGCGGCGGGGTCCA
>USBP01000027.1 GCA_900552985.1 uncultured Oscillospiraceae bacterium | reverse complement strand
CAGCCGCGTGGCCCCGCTGCGCACCTTCACAGCAAGCCCCTTTTCATCCAGCTTCTCAAAATCTCGACGGACGGTCGCAATCGAGACTCCAAGCTCTTCGGCCGTCTCCTTGAGTGTAACGACTTCTTTTTCCCTCAGCCGGTTCAAAATATACCGGGCTCTCTCTGATGCGATCATAACGTCTCCCCGCAAATAGCAGCCAGATCTTGCAAAACAATTAATAAAATTGCATCCGGCTTAATGACGGATTAGCTCCATACTGATTGTTATCATAGCATACATATCTGCTAAAAAGCAATACTTCCGCCAAATATTTTCTATCTTCTCATGAATTTTGACTGATTTTAAAAGGCTGCAACCATGATTGCAAAAGATTTTGATCTTTTTGCACGAAATATTTTGAAATAATTTGATAATTAGCAAGAGGTATGTTATAATAAATATAACAAATTACTTCACTTATAAGCAAAATAAGTTCAAAACAAATCATATTTTATGAAACGGGTGAAGATACATATGCAAAAATATATCTCTCCTTCTATTTGCTGCTGCGATCTGTCCCATCTGGAGGAAAGCGTGCGTGCGTTGGAACAGCTTTCAGTTGAGTATATCCATGTGGATATTATGGATGGAGAATTTGTAAGCAATTATTGCCTTGGCACAGAGTTCATTCCACTGCTGCACCGTCTGACGAATATCCCGCTGGATATCCATCTCATGATTACGCAGCCGGATCGCAAGCTGGATTATTTTTCATTTTTGCCTGGCGATATTGTGAGCATTCACGCGGAGAGCACCTTCCATGCCCAGAAAGCACTGGCAGCAATCCGGGCCCGGGGGGCAAAGGCCGGCCTGGCGATTAATCCCGCCACCCCGGTGGAACACTGCAAATGGGTGTTGGAGGATTTAGACGTTATCCTAATCATGACCATCAACCCGGGGTTCGCGGGGCAGAAGCTGGTGCCTCAAACCCTTTCAAAAATTGCACAGGCCAGGCAGCTGGCAAACGCCTGCGGGCATGAAATCCTGCTGGAGGTAGACGGGAACGTTTCTTTTGAAAACGCGGCGCGTATGAGCAGAGAAGGGGCAAATATCTTTGTCGCCGGGACCTCCAGCCTTTATTGCCAAAGCGGTACGCTGGAAGAGCGCTGCCGCCGCCTGCGCCAGGCGATCCAAGCAAATCAGAGCAAGGCAGGGTGAAGTAAAATGATTTTTCAGGGAAACGGCGTCTCCAAGGGGATCGCAATCGGCGAGGTTTTTCTCTATCAGCCGGTTTTACCGACACCCCGGCAGGCGCATTATGAGGGAGATGCAGGCCCTCATTTGAAGCAGTTTGAATCCTTATGCGAGCAGGCTCGCATACAGCTGCAAGCGCTCTGTGACCGGATGGCACAGGCTGACCCGGAAAAGGCTGCGATTTTTTCAGCACAGGTAGAGATTTTGTGTGATGAAATTATGGAGGAAGAAATCCGCGATGCCATCCAATACGACACCTGGCTGCCAGACTGGGCTGTGGAATCGGTCTATTCCCGATATGAGCAGCGTTTACAAAAGGCTAAGGATCCCTTAATCCGGGAACGGGCAGCCGATCTGAGAGATGTAAAGGGCCGCTTACTGCGCCTTTACTATGGCGTCCCCGAGCAGAGCCTGGCGAATTTGGAGAGGCCGGTCATCATCGCCGCTCATGATCTGCTCCCCTCTGATACTGCGGCTATGGACCGGGCTCATGTGCTGGGAATTGTAACGGAAACCGGAGGCGCTACCTCCCATTCCGCGATTATCGCGCGAAGCTATGAGATCCCTGCTATATTGGGCATTCCTTCCCTTCTTTCACAGCTGCAAGCTGGGGAAAAAGTGATTTTAGACGCAGTGGACGGCATACTGATCACACAGCCGGAGCCACACCAGGAAGCGGCCATGCGGCAGAAGCAGGAGGCTTACCGGCGGCAGGCAGCGCAAATAAAAAAATACCTGCATAAGGAGCCTCTCACCGCAGACGGCACTCGCATAGAGATTGGCCTCAACATTGGCTCCGCTAGTCCGCAGGAGCTGGAGGGCTCAGCTGTTACCGATTTTGTCGGTCTGTTCCGCACAGAGTTCTTATACATGGATAGTGACCATATGCCCACAGAGGAGGAGCAGCTTGCACAATATCAAAAAGCCCTGCTGGAATATGCACCGCGCCCCGTTGTGCTGCGCACGCTCGATATTGGCGGAGATAAAACCCTGCCCTATTTCTCTCTTCCACAGGAGCAAAACCCCTTTTTGGGCCAGCGTGCAATCCGGCTCTGCTTTGCTCATCCGGAGCTGCTGCGCACACAGCTGCGCGCCGCTTTGCGCGCTTCCACCGCCGGGCAGCTGTGGATCATGCTGCCGATGGTGGGCAGCATGGAGGATATTCATCAGGCAAAAGCTCTGCTGGAACAGGCCAAGCAGGAGCTTCGGGAGGAAGGCATTCCCTTTGATGAGGGCGTGCGTCTTGGCGTTATGATCGAAATTCCCGCCCTGGCGGTCATTGCGGATCTAGTGGCGCAGGAAGTGGATTTCGCCTCGATTGGCACCAACGATCTCTGCCAGTATCTGCTGGCGGTGGATCGCATGAATCCGGAGGTGTCCCGTTATTATCAGAGCACCCCGACCTCTTCCGGTTAATTGGCAATGCGGTGCGGCAGTTCAACCAGGCAGGCAAGCCGGTCTGTGTTTGCGGAGAGTTAGGCGGAGATCCGCTTGCTGCTCCCGTGCTCATTGGCCTTGGCCTGCGCAAGCTGTCAATGAGTATTTCCAGTGTTGCTGCGGTCAAACGCGCCCTGGCCGGTTTCACTCTGGAACAAATGGAAGAGATGGCGCAGGCCGTCATGAGCATGACAAACCAGCAAGCACAGGAATACCTGCAGCGCTGTGCAGAATCGCTAGAGAAGGAATAATTTCATTAAAGCATAAATAGGAAGTGATGTTTCATGTATTCCAGAAAAACAATTGTAAAAAACCGAACTGGGCTGCACGCAAGGCCCGCCACACAGTTTATTGAACTTGCCAAGCGCTTTCAAAGCCGCATCCAGATCACGAACCTGAGCCTGGAGGAAGAGGATAATATCGGGAATGCCAAATCGATCATCTCTGTCCTTTCGCTTGGGATGGGCCAGGGCAGCCAAATTGAAATTTTCGCCGTAGGCGAGGATGAGCAGGAGGCGGTTGACGCACTCATAGAATTGGTGGACAGCGGCTTCGGAGAATAATCCTACAAAAAGCAGCGCAGCAGGCGGCGTTTTCTACCTGCTGCGCTGCTTTATCTTGTCAGGACCAGGCTTGCAAAGCCTGGCTTTTCACACGACTGCGCCAAGCGGATCCTTTACCACCTGATTTCCCTCCGCCGAGCGGAATATGGCCTCCATCAGCCTCATGGAACGCCGCAGCTGCTCATGCGTAATCAGCTGCGCCGCACCGTTGCGCAGCACGTCATAAATATTCTCATAAAACTGCGACCACTCCGCATGAACTGCCGGCAGGGGATAGCGCTTGATGGTATCCTCCGTGCGCGGCGCCATCGTCTTTGTCAGCCCGACGCCCGCCTGCACAGGGACGGCGTCGCGGTTCTCCCAATCCGACACCATCACAATTTCCCCATCCTCCGGCTCCCAACTGCGCAGAATCGCGCTGCCGTTTTCACCGAGCATATACCAGCGCTGGAGCTCGATAAAGTTGCTGGTGCCCACCTCCACAAGAATCTCCAGCTCGGGCTCAAATTTCAGGATCACGCGCAGGCCATCGTCCACCTCATCGTTGGTGATATGATCCAGGCTTGCGTACACAGAGCGCAGGCGGTAATGCTCCGCCATCATCAGCGCCTGATCCAGCAGGTGAATGCCCCAGTCCAGCACCATGCCGCCGCCGTGCTCTCTGGTGTTGCGCCAGTCTCCCGGCACGCCGCGCGAGCCATGCACCTTCGACTCCACACGGAAGGTGCGCCCCAGCGTACCCTCGTCAAATACACGCTTCATGGTCAGATAATCCGGATCCCACCGCCGGTTTTGATGCACGGTGAAAAGCCGGCCCGTCTCGTGCGAAACGGCGATCATCTCCTCCAGTTCTCCGCTGTTGAGCGCCACCGGCTTTTCACAAACAACCGCCTTCCCGGCGCGCATGGCCGCAATGGCCAGCTCCTTGTGGAGATCATTCGGCGTTGCAATGGTTACGAACTCGAGCTGCGTATCCGCCAGCAGCTCCTCCAACGAAGCATAGGCATAAAAGCCCTTTTCCCGCGCAAGGGCGTTGCGCTCTTCCCGGATGTCGTAAACGCCGCGCACGGCAAACTGCGGCATCTCTTCCAGCTGCGCCGCGTGCCATGACCCCATACCGCCATAGCCGATCACCGCGATCTGCACGGGTGCGCAGCTTTGTGCTGCCTGCTTCACAGGCCTCTCCTCCTCTTTCTGTTCGTTTCCGGCGTATCAGGCCCACCACATCTCCGCCGTGCCCTCCGTCATAATCACATCCTTTAAGAACGCAACCGCCTTGGAGAGGCCCTCGTTCTGGCTCATGAGGCTATCCTCATGCTCAATGCTGATCGCATAATCATAGCCCACCATGCGCAGGTTGCTGATGATATCCTTCCAATAGATCGCATCGTTTCCATACCCCACCGAGCGGAACACCCAGGAGCGGTGGATCTCATCCCCATAGTGCTTGGTATCCAGCACGCCGTTGACTGCGGTATTATATTTGTCGATGCGCGTATCCTTGGCATGGAAGTGGAAGATCGCATCCCCCAGCGCACGGATCACCGCAACCGGCTCCATGCCCTGCCAGATCAGATGGCTCGGGTCAAGGTTCGCGCCAATCTCCGGGCCCACCGCCTCACGCAGCCGCAGCAGGGACTGTGTATTGTATACACAGAAGCCCGGGTGCAGCTCCAGCGCAATCTGGTTCACGCCATGCGCTTTTGCAAATGCGGCCGTATCCTTCCAATAAGGGATCAGCACCTCGTTCCACTGGTAATCCAATATCTCCTGAAAATCATCCGGCCAGGGGCAGGTCACCCAGTTGGGGTGGCGGGATTCCGGGCAGTCGCCCGGGCAGCCGGAGAAGGTGTTGATCTGGTGCAGTCCCAGCTTTTCTGCCAGCAGGATGGTATCCCGGATCGTTTTGTCATATTGCGCAGCCATTGTCCGGTTGGGGTGCACAGGGTTCCCATGGCAGCTCAGCGCGCTGATCTCCACACCGTATTTCTCAATAACAGCCTGAAACGCCCTGCGCTTTGCGTCATCTTCCAGCAGGCTCTCCGGGTCGGCATGTGCGTTGCCGGGGAAGCCGCCGCAGCCGATCTCCACCATCTCAATGCCGAGCGAGGTGAAATATTCCAGCGCCTGCTCTAGCGGCAAATTGCTCAAAAGTGTTGTAAATACGCCAAGCTTCATGCCAAAGCCTCCTTTACCCTCTCATCCGTCTTTAAATATTGAATGCTGCGGCTGATATCGGAGAATCCATCCGGCTCCGGGTTGTCGTTTTCCACGATGACCCACTCTGCGCCGGTTTCCCGCGCAGCCCGCAGGATGGCGGGGATATCGTTTTCCCCCTCTCCAATGGCGCACGGCGTGCCGCCGCGCCCATCCTTGAGGTGAATCAGCCCGATGCGCCCACTGTTTTCCCGCAAATAGCGCGGTGTGTCGATCCCTGCATGGAAGGCCCAATAGGTATCCAGCTCCAGCAGGCAGGCTTCCTTGATCCGATCCAGCGGATAAACGCCGCCGACCGTCTGAAATTCATGCGTGTGGTTGTGGTATAGCACGCGCAGTCCGGCCTGCTGCGCCTCCCCGGCTGCGGCTGCCAGGTGCTCTGTGAGCCATGCGACCTCCTGCTCCGTCCCTGTCGGCGCCCCGGCGAGCACAATATTCGGGCACCCGAGCGCTTTATGGAAGGCAATCGTCTCCGGCAGCTTTTCAAACAGGTCGGCAGTGCCATTGTGCGTCCCGGCTATGGCAAGGCCCTCCCGTGCGCACGCCTGCTTTAAAGCGGCCGCACTGAGGCCCTGGTATCCGGCGAATTCCACACCGTCATAGCCGATTTCACGCACCCGCTTCAGTGCTGCAAGCAGCTGCTCCGGCGTTTTGCACTGCTCCCGCAGGGAATACATCTGCACTGCAAATTTCAAAACCGATCCCCCCTAAAAAATCATCCTGCGCATATAATCAATGCTGTAATCGAGCCCCTTTTCGCCGAGCGCGCCCTTCCAGGTGCTGGAGTGCGGCTCAAGGCTGAGCAGGCCATCGTACCCCGCCTCATAGAGCCCCGCCATCAGCGCGCCCCAGTTGGTCGAATCCATCCCGGCAGGCGGGTCATCCACCTCGTCGTCGCCCACCATGAGGATGCCCTTGATATGCACATGATAAAACCTGCCGCCCCAATCCCGGATTTCGGCCAGGTAATCCCCGCCATGGCGGATGGAGTGGGAGGAGTCAAATTTAATCCCCAGCTCCGGGATGTGGCCATGCGTCAGCTTCCACACCTCCGGCTCTACCACAAAGTTATTCCACCGGCAATTATAAGTGGCAACGCGCACGCCTCTCTGCGCCCCGTAATCGACGCATGTTTGCAGGTATTGGATCGCGTTTGTTACGTTTTGATAATATGACAGCCCTTCCACAAAATTGACGCCCGTGTTAAACACCTTGCAGTTGAGCGCTGCCGCCGTGTCAATGAGCCGGAAGCTGTTTTGCAGCTCCTCCTCAATCAGCGCGCCGTTTTGGTCAAACTTATCCGTGCCCCACCGGCCGATTGCGCCGACGAACACGCCGTATCTCTCCATCCATGCGCGGATATCCTCCGCCCGCGCGGCAAAGGCCCCGCAATCCTGGCCAATGTTGATGCAGAATTCAAGGAAGCTGAGCCCCTTCTCCTGCGCGTGGCGGAAGGCTTCCTCTTTCGGCTCGCCAATAATTCCCAAAAGCATGCAAATTCCTCCTTTAACCCAGCATGACAGGGCGCCCTTCCTTTGCGGATGTGTAGATGGCCTCCAGAATCTGCGTCACCACAAGCGCCTGCTCCGGCTTTGTCACCACCGGCGTATCGTTTAAAATGGCGTCGATCCACAGCCGCGCCTCCACATCTGCCGGGGATTGCTCCTCTCCATCATAAAAATCCACGCCGCCGGTTTCCAGATCGGGCTTCTCCACCACCTGGCAGTTGTTCTTGACGAAATTGATCCGCAGCCCGTCCATCATATCCGCGCCGCCCTTTGTGCCGCACAACGCCGTCTGCGCCTCGCCCACATCCAGCGTATTAAGCGCCCAGCTCGATTCCAGCACAATCGTCGCGCCGTTTTCCATCACGATATATCCAAAGGCGGAATCCTCCACCGTGTATTTTTCCGGATCCCAATCGCCCCAGGCGTTGGCCGTTTCCCGTTGGTCGCCCAGCTTTTTATAAACGCTACCTACCACCATTTTGGGCTTGTAGTTATCCATCATCCAGAGCGTTAAATCCAGCGCATGGGTGCCAATATCGATCAGAGGGCCGCCGCCCTGCTCATATTCATCGAGGAAAACACCCCACGTCGGCACCGCGCGGCGGCGGATGGCATGCGCCTTGGCATAATAGATTTCGCCCAGCTCCCCGGCCTCGCACACGCGTTTCAGATAGCGCGCATCGTTTCTCTGCCGGTTTTGGTAGCCGATGGTCAGCTTTTTCCCTGTGCGCTGCGCAGCCTCCAGCATCTTCTGCGCCTCTGCATAGGTCTTTGCCATGGGCTTTTCGCACATAACGTGCTTGCCCGCCTCAAGCGCATCCACTGTGATGAAGCTGTGCGAGCGGTTCGGCGTGCACACATGTACCACGTCGATGGATGCATCCGCCAGCAGCTCTTTATAATCTATGTAGGTTTTTGCTCCCGGCGCGCCGTATTCCTCCGCCGCCTTCTGCGCACGCTCCGGCTTCAGGTCACAGAAGGCAACCATCTCAACCTCCGGGATTTTTTTAAGCGAAGGCATATGCTTTCCATTCGCAATGCCGCCGCAGCCAATGATACCGATGCGCAGTTTTTTTCCCATGGTATAATCCCCCTATTCTAAATTATGGCTTTATTTTCACCGGGTCCCTGCTGCGATTCACCGCTGCAGAGCCGGTCTCATCCAAGTCCGGCCACCATTTTTACATCTGACGGTGCCGGTTCCATCTTAACCTCATTATAACATCCATTTATAAAAACGCAATCATATTTTTAAAAAGCTTTGTGTTGTCTTCCCGAACACTAACTCTTCCTTCCATATTTTGTAAAAACGTATGCCTATACAGATTTTCCGCCGTTCATATGGATTAAAAACAGATATAAATATATCGTCCTTTAATCATCTGAAAGTTATTTTTTGTCTACTAAATATTATTAAATTTCGTTAATAATTCTGTTTATGTATTTACAAAAATCAGTTATAGATTATTCTATTAATATACATTTTGCCTATATTTGGAGCATGCTGATGCGCATATCCGAACGGCAAATGGAAAATTTTGGGAGGTAGAAAGGCATGAAAAAGGCAAAGAAGCTGCTCTCCGTCTTCCTTGCGGCTCTGATGGTTTTAACAGCTCTCAGCGGCGTAATGATGGCGAGCGCAGCGACGAACGAAGAAGCGGCGGAAGCCGTAGCGGCGTTCAACGAGAAGGCGGCGGCGGTCGATCACTCCGGCGTGTATGAAAACATGAGCGCGAACGCTGCACAAACAACGAAGGACACCCTCAATGGGCTCCTTGGCCCGATCCTGACGGCCATCAACGTCCCGGAGAAGATCTACACGGATGCGACAGTTACAGCGGTCTGGAAGCTTTTGAATGTGGATTTGCTGGGCACGAATGTAGCAACGGTTGCCAGTAACATCTCTGATGATTATCCAGAAGCCAAGGCTTATGTTGCTTCCCTGAGCAGCTGGGATGAGCTTGACACCAGCAAGGTTGTTTGGGGGATCACGCCGGGCGATCGTGAAGCGTTTTGCCAGGCTGTTAACGAATCCAGCGGCAATGTCACCAATGTATTGAATCTTGTCGTTTTGCTTGGGCCGACCATGGCTCCCGGTGTATTAGAGGCGATTACCAACTTCTTTGAATCGCTTCATATCGGCACCGTCCCCATGCTTGCAATGAATACCGAGCTCTATACAGTAGCAGATGCATTAACAAGGGCGATTGATGCCCTTGTGGCAAACCCGATCACCTATCTTTGCGATGTCCTTCCGGATGTTGCCAACGCTTATGGCGAGCTCGTTGTGAAGCTCGAGCCAGTGCTGGGCCTTGTAGGGGATCTGGAAATTCCGGCTGATTTCAGCGCACTTGTTCAGACGATCGGCGGCGCAATCGGCTTTGAGTTCCCGGAGTTCGACGTTGACTATCTCATCACGATGGGTGAAGCTGCCGTTGTGGAAAGCGGTGCAACAGGCGGCTACCGCATGGCGATCAACGGCAACCAGGGCATGGTGTTCGCAGCCCTCATGAACTATGTGGGCGAAACGCTGAAGACCCCGGCCAATCAGGTTGCCCTCTCCAAGCTCATTGCCGATCAGATCGGCGCGGGTTATGGCGATGAGGTCGGCGCAATTGTCGAGGCATCCCTCAACGGCGACGCGCTCTCCATTGCAGATGCTTCTGTCGCCCTGTGCGAATCCATTGCGGAAAACCTCGGCATCAAGGCAGAGGCAGAGCAGAGCGGAATCCTTGGCTTCTTTGCAAAGGTCATGGATTTCTTCAACCGCATTGCGCGGATGATTGTTGACCTGTTCAAATCCTTTGGTGCATAAGGTTGCCGCATAAGCAAAGTAATTACCTCTTTCACTCATTCGAATAAAGTCCACAAAATCAATGAGCGGGTTCTAAGGAGCCCGCCCATTGATTTTTTTATTCTCCTCCCGATTGCCTTGGCCTGTCGTTCCGCTTGCGCCCCTAAACGACTGACAAGCTCTGGGAGAAACCTGGCAGGGCTTTCCCTTCCCTCAGTGGCTGAAACCTTTCGGCAGGCCAGCGGCGGCAGGCTCAGCGCACTTTCGGCAGGCCCGTGAGGGGACTTGCCTGCTTGCAGGCAAGCGAGCGCACAAACT
>USBP01000026.1 GCA_900552985.1 uncultured Oscillospiraceae bacterium | reverse complement strand
GGGCGTTTTTCTTCTGACGGTCACCAGTGATTATCTGAAAATTCGCAGAAAGCTGTCATATCCCGGATTTCGAGCCGCGTCCCGTCATCCAGGCCGACTGTTCCGTTCCACTTGCCAAAAACCTGATGGCAACGGTTGCCGACCCCTAAAAAGCGGAGGTTCGTAAAATTATCATATTCCGGCGTCATCGTCATTTCAAAGCGGCCGTCATTGGAGGTGAAAACCCAAGGCGCCATATAATCCTGCGGATCCTTTTTCAAATAAACCTGATCAATCTTATGCGCTACGCCATCCAGGAACAGCGTATTTTCGCTCGCCGCGCTCATATCGCCAAAGCCCCAACCGATTTCAAAGCCAAAAATACGGCCGTCCGGCAGCCAGTGGCTGCCATTGCCCCAATACCAGCTCTGGATAAACGGCCATACGCCGCGCCCCCAATCAAGCAGGCCGAAGGCGCTCTCCGGGCGGAACTCGATCACCCTGCTGCCGATTTTCACCCGGCCGGTAACAGGCATACAGTTTATTTTTTGGTTCAAATAGAACTGCCCCTTTTTTGCAAAGGGTACCGCCATCACCAGAGACTCAAGACCCGGCATTACATCATAAAGGATATCGGCCTTAAAATCGCCTCCTTTTCGGTTATGTCCGCGCAGTGTCAGGCGGCGTTTGGTCTCTGTTACGTCGAAGGACATATAAAAATCTTTTTTATCAATCGTAATGGTATGCGGGATTTCCGTATTGGTTGGCAGATGATATTTGTCAAACGGAAGAATTGCCAAATCATTGCATTCAAATTTCTCCCCCGTCTGCCGGTCAAAAAGGGTCACGCCGCTCATCCCGCCATAGGAGAGTGTTCCGATGGTCATCTGCATGGTATAGCGTTCATTTGTGATCTGGTAAAAATCCCATTCCTTAATCCGTAGCGGATTCGCACGGATATCACTGCGCACATAATCGTAGAAATTGTGAACACAGTAGCCGGGCTCTGCAACATTGCCCTGTGCGTCCAGCAGCCGGGTGCGCTTGGTAATCTGATGCTGCATATGTTTTCTCCTCCCTTTGATTTGTTTATTAAAACAATTTTTATTATATCATTCAAAAAATTTTATGCAACACCAATTTATAAATCGATTATCATAGCCCAAAAAAGAGCGCGGCATCTGCCTTGCCGTTTTGCTCCATACCGTATTTTCAATAGCGCTTGAAAAAAATAGCCTACTATATTAAAAAATTGAAAAAGCTCTTGACTTTAAAAAAAACTTTATTATAATAATAGTAACGATTATCATTATTGAACAGGTGATCCCCATGGCGACAACCAAACGCAGCCGCCAGCGTGAAGCGATTCTTGGCGAGCTGTGCGGCAGGTGTGACCATCCAACGGCGGAGGAACTGTACCTCTCCCTGAAGGAGAGAATGCCCAACCTCAGCCTTGGCACAGTTTACCGCAACCTTTCCCTGCTCAGCGAGGAGGGGGCAATTTTAAAGCTCTCCTGTGGCGGCGCAGATCATTTTGACGGTAACACGGCACAGCATTACCACTTTTTATGCCGCTGCTGCGGCAGGCTCTATGACCTGCACATGCCCATTTTAGCGGAGCTTGACCGCCAGGCACAAGAGTATCTCCCCTGCCCGGTCGAGTATCACCGGCTGACGTTCTACGGCGTTTGCCAAAGCTGCATGGAGAAGCACTGATGAAATTCCGGCGGCTGCTCCGCTTGCATTTCATCAGTGGTTTCGGAGAGGAACCCCTGTGAGAATAGAGATAATCAAATGAAAAAAGATGGAGGTAAACAGTCATGAAAAAGTTTGTTTGCAGTGTTTGCGGTTATGTCTATGAGGGCGAGGAGGCCCCGGAATTCTGCCCTGTCTGCAAAGCGCCCCGTGAGAAGTTCAACGAGGTCAAGGGCGAAATGGTCTGGGCGGACGAGCATCGCATTGGCGTCGCACAGGGCGTAGAAGAGGATATCGTTGAGGATCTGCGCGCTAACTTCATGGGCGAGTGCACCGAGGTCGGCATGTATCTGGCCATGAGCCGCCAGGCGGATCGCGAAGGCTACCCCGAGGTTGCCGAGGCTTACAAGCGCATTGCTTATGAAGAGGCGGAGCACGCGGCAAAGTTTGCTGAGCTGCTTGGCGAGGTTGTCGTTGCAGACACAAAGGAAAATCTGCGCGTGCGTGTGGAAGCGGAGTACGGCGCAACCGAAGGCAAGCTCAAGCTCGCCAAGCGTGCGAAGGCGCTTAACTACGACGCCATCCATGACACCGTACATGAGATGTGCAAGGATGAGGCCCGCCACGGCAAAGCCTTCAAGGGCCTGCTGGAGCGCTATTTCGGCTAAAATAAAAACGAGCATTCCCTTTTCGAGCGTGCCCGGTCGCCTTTCTGGCGGCCGGGTTTTTGTGATTTTCCCACTGCTTCACTGCTTGACATTCTCCACTTCTTTCGATACACTGGGAGCGGACGCGGCAGCAGGCCACGATTCTATAGACAACTAAGGGATGGGATGACATGAAAAAGTGGATCGCGCTTATAATGGCTCTATGCCTGCTCAGCAGCCTTTTCCTTTCCGGCTGCGGCAAGCAGGAAGATTCTGACGACTGGAACAAGGAAGTATATGACCTCTCCCTCCCCGTGCTGGGGCAGGACGGCTGGTATCTCGTGTTTGAGGATCAATTCAATGGCGACGGCCTCAATCAGGGCATTCAGTTTGGGGAACGATATACCGGCAGCCATGAGATCTGGACAACCTCTCCCCACGCTATTCGCTGGGAAAGCAATGATGCGGACAGGCCGGAGCAGGGATGCTGGTGGTGCCCGGAAATGGTGCAGGTGCGCGACGGCAATGTAGAAATCCATGCGCGCTATGATGCGAACCATAACTGCGGAGGCAATTGCCCTGCCAGCGGCCGCTTCACCGGAGGCATTGAAACCCGGCGCATTGTAGGCGACAACAACAGCAATAAGGGCAGCAACGATGAGATTCTGTTCGGGCAGGCGTTCGGCTATTTTGAAACGCGCGTCAAATTCCCGGATGCGGACGGCCTCTGGTCTGCGTTTTGGCTGCAATCCTCCAATCAGCGCAAGGTTGCGAGCGAGGGCGTGGATGGCACGGAGATCGATGTGTTTGAAAGCGCCTTCCGCAAAAGCAGCGACGGCACGAAGATGGGCCATGCCCTGCTTTGGAACGGCTACGGCGAGTTTGCCAAGTCAGAAGGAACGATCCGCGAGCTGGAAAAGGATTTATACGACGGATATCACACCTTCGCATTGAAGTGGACGCCCGAATATTATGTCTTTTACATCGACGGTGAGCCCACCTGGGCCTCCATGGGCGGCGGCGTTTCAAAGGTGCAGGAATTTCTCCGCCTGACGGTGGAAATTGACGCAGGCGACGAATCCGGCCCGCATGGGCAGGACATCGGCAAGTTTGATGAAAACGGCGAAAGTATCTTCTATGTGGACTATGTAAAGGTTTGGCAAAACGAAAATTATACGCCCTATCAGATTGACGACGCGAAATTCCCTGGTGAGCTGGACCTGGCGAACTGAGGGCAGATGACAGATTTCAGACGTCAGGCTTGGTCTCCTTTTGCTTCTGGCTGCCACGTCTGGCATCTGACCGCTAACATCTAAAATGCGGAAAAGGCTTCGGTAAACGGCTGCCGCCGGAGGGCCAAAAGACACCCTCCGGCGGCAGCTTTTTTGTATGTATCCCCACTCAGGGTTACACACTTTCCGACTTTTTAATTCTGAAAATCAGGCGCAGGATTCCGCTCAAAAGCTTTGGGCTGCGGAAAGAGACAACTTTCATACCAGATCCCCCTAACAAAAGTTTCTGCACAGAGCCACGCCAAACAATACCAGCAGGGCAGCCAACACGGCCAGCAAAAACTGCGCCGGAAAAAAACGGGCTACTAAAAGCCCCAGCCCAAACGCAATCAAGATCAATCCCCTGCTACTTTTCCGGTATCTCACAGGCAGCACCGCCCCGGCGCAAGATGAAGGGCGCAAGCCCTTCGAGCATCTGCTTGCTCACATGCTCAATTTCAGTATATGCCGGTTATGGAAAAGCGTTCTTTCCATTGCCTGAGGCCTGTTAATCCATCGAAAACAGCAGCAGCAGCGTTCCGCTTGCGACAGACACCTCCGCGCCAGAGGGCAGCACCTCGTTGCTGACGCCAAGCGTGCAGTAAGCGGGCATATAATAGGACTCCAGCGGATATTGCACGCCGCGCAGGCACACGCCCTGCGCAGCGCCGCCATAGGGGAAAACGGACATTTTAAAGCCTGGCCGGAACGGCACGGAAACGCTGCCGTTCCGAAGCAAAAAGGCAATATTTTTTTCATCGCGCAGCACAGCGCCGGCTCCGTGCTCCAACGCATAGGCCAACACCGTAAAATTTGCCACGGTATGATCTAACCGTCCTCCCAAGCCGCCCAGAATCAAAAAATCACGGAACCCGCGTTCCAAGCCTGCTTTTAGCGCCAGAAGCATATCGGTATCATCCTTCTCCGGTGGATAAGAAAGGATTTCGCAGGATAAATTCTCCGGCAACCGGGAGGAATCGAAATCGCCAAGCAGCAGATCCGGACAAAGCCCCATACGGCGTGCATGCAGGTATCCGCCATCTACACAAAGTAGAAAATCCCCCGGCCGAAAAAAAGAAGCGCAGGCCTGGTAATCCCGGATCGGAGCCGCGCCCAGAAGGACACATCGAGCCATCATAATACACTACCTTCCCCGTTCATCAAGCTCCCACTCTTTCACGGATTTTGCCTCTTCATAAAGGGAGACATAACTCTCATGGCGCTGCCGCCCAATTTTTCCTGCTTCAACCGCGCGCAGGATGGCGCACCCACGATCCCGCGTGTGCGTGCAGCTGGAAAAACGGCACTGGCCCAGATAAGGCAAAAACTCCGGGAAACAGAAGGGAAGCTCCTCCTTGCGCAGCACTTCGCTTTTTTCCAGATCCAGAGAGGAAAAGCCGGGCGTATCCGCAACCAGACCGCCCGCCAGATGGAATATTTCCGATTGACGGGTAGTATGCCTGCCGCGGCCCAGCTTATCACTGATCTCGCCGGTTGGCAGACGAAGGGAAGCATCCAGGCAATTGAGCAGGGAGGATTTCCCCACGCCGGAATTGCCGGTAAAAGCGCTCAGCTTTCCCGCAAGGATGGGGCGAAAGGCCTCCACCCCCTCCCCCGTTTTACAGGAAACCGAAAAGGCGGGGATGCCCGCCTGGCGGTAAATACCGATGAACGCATCCGCATTACAGAGATCGGTTTTGGTGAAGACCATCACCGGCGCAATCTGCTTGGAAACGGCGATGGCCGTCAACTTATCCAACAGAAAAAGGTTTGGGGACGGCTCGCAGGAGGAGGCTACAAGGATCAGCTGCTCCAGATTGGCAAGCGGCGGCCGGCGCAAAAAATTTTTGCGCGGCAGAATCTCATCAATCGTGTTTTCCCGCCCCGCTTCATCCACAGTGATGCGCACCTTGTCTCCCACCAGCGGCGCCTGCCTGCGCTTACGGAAAATACCTCTCGCTCTGCATTCATATACCGTATCGGCGGCTTCCACATAATAGAAGCCGCCGATCCCCTTTTGCAATAACCCGTTTAATTGCACCATCAATCCCACATTTCGCGCGTTCGCTTTATTCAGCCGGCGTTGTCTCAGAGGATGACGTTCCTCCACCAATCATGCCGCCGGAGCTCACGGTAATCGTCACTGTGGAGCCATAGCTCGCCGTCCGCCCCTCCACCGGCCTCTGCATGAAAACCTCACCGGAGGGCGTATTCAGGCTTGTGTTGGTTTCCACCTGAACCTGAAAACCATAAGCTTTTAATTCCTCTTCAGCAGCAGCCTGCGTCATGCCAAGCACATTCGGCACAGACACCTTGAAATTATTATAGTTGTAGCTTTCGTTTGTCTTCGTCCCCGCCGTGAAATCAAAGGTGCACTCATAAATGGTATCCCCGTTGAGGGTTACGGTCAGCTTTCGATTCGTGCCGCTGCCGGTGATCGCCATATCCACCGGGCTGCCGTTGAGCAGGACCGTGTTGTTATAGACGTTCTCTGTGCCATCCAGATAGACGCGCAGCGTTGCCTCCATATTCCGGACATTCGGCATGTTATCCAGCCGAATGGTATATTCCTTCGGCTCGCCGCTGCCATTGCTCAGCACGACGCCGACCTTTGTGTTCTTCGGAACGGATGTGCCCGCGCGGAAATCCTGATCGATTACCGTATCCTTAGGATATTCGCTATCCTCATACTGGATGTTGCTGGTGTCAAGCTCCAGGCCTACGCTTTCCAGAATCATCCGGGCAACCTCCAGCGTATTCTTACCCACTTCAAGATCAGGCATCTCCACAGAGTTGGTATCCTCCCCGGTGTTGACCTGAATATACACAGTTGTCCCCGCCGCAGCCTTTGTGCCGCCATTGGGAATGGTCTGGATCACCTGGCCCTCTTCCAGGTCGCTGTCATAGGCGGCAATTGGATCGCTGGAAACATTAAAGCCCCTGGCAATCAGCGTCTGCTTTGCCTCCTCAAAGGTGGACCCGCGCACCGAGGGAATCTCAATATCCTCCCCGCTCCTGACAAGCTTTATCACAATCTTACCGTTTTTGCGCATGGTCTTCCCTTCCTCATAGGCAGGGGACTGCTCCGCAACGGTATTGGGCGCCTGTGTAGAATCCGAGATGGTCTCCTCCGAAATAACGATATCATAATCGGCATAGGTAGTATCCAAATTCGGCTCAATATCATTATAATAATTCAAACCTACCAGCTTGGGAATATCAACGCGGCTGCCCCCCAAAACACCGGTGCCGAACAGGATGCCAATGATAATGCCGACAACGGCAAGGCCGGCCACGATCCCGATCAGAATCGGCACCGCTTTTTTACGGGCAGGCTCCTCCTGATCAAAGCTGTCTTCCGCTACCGGCGGCACGGCAGGGCGCAGCTTGCCGGTATCTTCAATATACTTTGTGGGCTCGTTATCCACAAAGCAGGCATAATCGAACTTGATATCCGGGTTCCGTTTGAATTCATCCAGATCCAGCAGCATCTCTGCGGCGGACTGATACCGGTCGCGCACATCCTTCTGCATGGCCTTCATCGTGATCTGTTCCAGCCCGATCGGGATCTGATCATTGAGCTCGCGCGGACTCTTTGGATCAGATTGCAGCTGCATGATCGCTACGGAAACGGCGCTGTCCGATTGGAAGGGCAGCTGCCCAGTCAACATTTCATACAGCACGACGCCGACAGAATAGATATCCGCCTTATCGTCGGTGATCTCCCCGCGTGCCTGCTCCGGGCTGATATAGTGGACAGAACCAATGGCGCTTTCGGTCATTGTGCGGGTTTCACTGCGGCTAAAGCGCGCAATGCCAAAATCCGTCACCTTGATATTGCCGTTTTGCAGCAGCATAATATTCTGCGGCTTGATATCACGATGCACGATTCCCTTATCATGCGCATGCTGAAGGGCGCGCAAAATCTGCGTGACAAAGTGCAGGGCCTCTTTCCAGTTGATGACCTTCTGCTGTTCAATATATTCCTTCAGGGTGATTCCTTCCACATATTCCATTACGATATATTGCAGGCGATCGCCAAAGCTGACGTCATAAACCTTCACAATATTGGGGTGGGAAAGCACCGCAATCGCTTTCGACTCATTTTTAAACCGGCGGCGAAATTCTTCATTTTGAAGAAACTCCTCTTTGAGGATCTTCACGGCGACAATTCTGTCGTCGATGTTATCATAGGCCTTGTAAACCACAGCCATCCCGCCGACGCCAATGAGCTCCTGAATCTCATAGCGGCCGTCTAACCGTTTTCCAACATAATTTTCCATGTGTAATCATCCTTTCATAGAAACCGGAAGTGGCGGCATGTCAATAGGTGATTGCAACCACCGTAATATTATCGCCGCCGCCGTGCTGGTTGGCAAGGTCGACCATCTGCTGAGCGGATTCATAATACCCGCTGCTCTTGGCAATTTGAAAAATTTCATCCGTCTCCAGATAGTTGGTCAACCCGTCTGTACACAGGAGGAGCACGTCGTCCGGCTCCATCCCGTCTTCACAGAAATCTATATCAACTGTCTCATCGACACCAAGGGCACGCGTAATAATATTCTTTCTTGGATGCGCCTTTGCCTCATCCGGCGTTAACCTTCCGGTCTCCACCAGCTCCTGCACAACGGAATGATCCCGCGTCATCTGGAGCAACCCCTGAGCGGATATCTTATAGGCGCGGCTATCGCCCACATGCGCCACCCGCGCCATATGATCCGACAGGATCGCTGCAACCACCGTCGTCCCCATCCCATGCAGCTCAGGGTTAGATCTGGCTAAATCAAAAATACTGACATTGGCCGCCGCCACGGCGGCAGCCAGCATGTTCCGAATGGAATTCCCGCTCATCCCATCCCGATACTGAGCGGTAATCTGCTGAGAGATCATTTTCACTGCAGTAGAGCTCGCAACATTCCCTCCGGCCGCGCCCCCCATGCCGTCGCACACAACGGCCCACGCGACACCCCCGGGCAATTCCCCCGCAGCATAGGAATCCTGATTGGAATCCCGAACCCTTCCAATATCTGTTTTTGCTACAATTCTCACGTATGTCCCTCCCTTTGCCGGGATAAATATCCGCGCCTCAACTGCCCACAGGAGGCATTGATATCTGCGCCGAGCGTGCGGCGGACCGTCACCTGAATGCCGCGTTCCTCCAAAAGCTTTGAAAAACGCTCCAAACGCTCTCTTGAGCTGCGGCGGTAATCATTCTCCCGCACCTCGTTTGCAGGGATCAGATTCACGTGACAGAGCATCCCCCGCAGCCTGCCCGCAAGCTCCCGCGCGCAATCGTCCGAATCGTTCACATTTTGGATCATGGCATATTCAAAGGAGATCCTTCGCGAGGTTTCCCGCGCATATCTCCGGCACGCACTGAGTAATTCATCAATCCCCCAGCGGCGGTTGACCGGCATAATCCGGGAGCGCACCGCATCGTTCGGGGCGTGGAGAGAAACGGAAAGCGTCAGCTGTAAACGGCGGCTGAGCAGCTTTTCAATGCCTGGCACAATCCCGCAGGTGGAAAGAGAAATATTCCGCATGCTGAGATTCAGCCCTTTTGCATCTGTGACAAGCTGTAAAAAACGCAGGACATTTTCAAAATTATCCAGCGGCTCCCCCATCCCCATTAATACGATGTGGGAAACGCGGACATTCCGATCCCGCTGCGCCGCATGGATCTGCCCCAGCATTTCAGACGGCTCTAAATTGCGCACAAACCCGCCGATGGTGGACGCGCAAAAGGAACAGCCCATTTTGCAGCCTACCTGCGAGGAAACGCAGAGCGTGTAGCCGTACTTATAGCGCATCAAAACAGACTCAATCATTTCACCGTCATGCAGGCGGTAGAGATACTTTACCGTGCCATCCAGTGAGGAGACCAGCCGTTTTTCAATCTCGCAGCCGGGGATGGAAAAACGCTCCCGCATCCAATTCCGAAACAGCTTCGGCTGATCCGTCATCTCATCAAAGCTGGAAACGCCCTTTTTTTGCAGCCAGGTATACACCTGTGAAACACGGTAGGATGGCTGAGCAGCGGCAGACAACGCCTCTTTTAATTCCGCCTCCGTCATAGAGCGGATATCCGTTGGGTTCAAACACTCACCTCTTGAAACGCCGCAATATAAAAGCCGTCATGCCCACCGGCCTGCGGAAACAACGTCAGGAAGCCGCATGCATCCCGCCGCCCCTGTGCCAGCTCAGGCAAAACCGGCGCGGGCCGGAAAGAGGGATGCTCCTGCAAAAAGCGCCCGCAAACCGCCTCGTTCTCCTCCGGGTTCAGGGTACAGGTGGAGTAAACCAGACGCCCGCCCTTTTGGACATAGTTGGAAGCATTACAAAGTATAAGGTACTGCAAAGCGGGCAATTTGTCAACCTCCGGCCCGGTTTTATAGCGGATTTCCGGCTTACGGCGCGCAATACCAAACCCAGAACAGGGAACATCACACAGCACGCATGCTGCCTTACCAAGCGACGGGCGATGGCAGGTGGCGTCTGCAACCTCAG
>USBP01000025.1 GCA_900552985.1 uncultured Oscillospiraceae bacterium | reverse complement strand
GGCAATGCTGCGGGAGAGGCTGAGCGCGACCCCGTTCCAGGAAAGCTCGGCCGCCTCCTCCGGGCTGCGGTAGGCGCGCTTGAGGACGGAAGCGATATGCGCGAGCAAAATCTGCGTGTTGTAGGGCTTGGTGATAAAATCATCCGCGCCCAGGTTCATGCTCATCAGCTCGTCGGTTTCACTATCCCGGCTGGTGACCATGATGATGGGAACAGAGGAGGATTTGCGTACCTCACGGCAGATATAGTAGCCGTCGAACAGCGGCAGATTGATATCAAGCAGGATGAGGTCCGCCCGCGCCTGCAAAATATCCTCTACAATATGGTCAAAGGCGGCAGGCGCGCAGGTATCGTAGCCATACCGCTGCAGGAGCGCGGCGAGCTCCTCCCGGATTTTTGGGTGATCCTCCACGATCATGATTTTCATCAGGCAAGCCCTCCTTTTTTATGGCTCCGGACGAGCGATGCGCGCTTGCGGTTAAATATCCTTTTCGCGGAAGTTGAGCGTCAACTCGTCGTGCAGGCCGGTGAGCTTTGTGTAGGCGACGCCCGCCGCGTCAAACATCCGCTTGGAGGCGCGCACGGCGACGGTATCCGCATATTTATCCGAAATATAAATGACCTCCTTAATGCCGCACTGGATGATCGCCTTGGCGCACTCATTGCAGGGGAAGAGCGCCACATAGATTTTGCAGCCGTCGAGCGGGCGGCCTGCGTTGTTGAGGATAGCGTTCAATTCCGCATGGCAGACGTAGGGGTATTTGGTGTTGAACTCGTCGCCCTCACGCTCCCAGGGGAAATCGTCGTCGCCGCAGCCGAGCGGCAGGCCGTTGTAACCGACAGACATAATCTTATTCTGCGCGTTGACGATGCACGCGCCCACCTGCGTAGACGGGTCCTTGCTGCGCATGGCGGAGAGCAGTGCAATCCCCATAAAGTATTCGTCCCAGGAAATATAATCGCTGCGTTTCGGCATAGCCGCACATCCCTTTCTCCATTCAATAGGTCTTTTGTGTATCGTATCATAGATTTCTGCGCGAATCAACCGCGCACTGCCGGTGCTGACGCGCGATTCGGAAAAAGTGCTTGAAAATGGAAGAGGAATCAGATAAAATACCTTATATATAAACACAGATAAGTTCCGGCGTGTGAAAATACGCGCGCTATGCCCCAGAAGCATGGCTTATCAGTGATTCCTTTTAATAACATAAAATGGAGTGATGGTCCTCAATGGACAGTAGCAGTATCATCTTGCTGATCGTTCTGGTGTTCCTGATTTTGATGTCCGGCTATTTTTCTTCAACAGAGACGGCTTTTTCCTGCATCAACAAGATTCGTCTGAAAAACATGGCCTCAGCGGGGAGTAAACGCGCCGCTCAGGTGTTGCGGCTTTCCGAGGAGTATGACCGGCTGCTGTCCACATTGCTGATAGGGAACAACATTGTGAACCTCTCTGCGGCATCTATCGCCACCGTGCTGTTCACCCGTTGGATGGGCGAGAGCGGCGTGCCCGTTTCCACGGTTGTGCTGACGATTGTTGTGTTGATTTTTGGGGAAATCTCGCCCAAGAGCATTGCGAAGGAGCAGCCGGAAAGGTTGGCGATGGCGTTTGCGCCGCTGCTGCAATTTTTTATTGTGATCCTCTGGCCGGTCAATTTTTTGTTTACCCAGTGGAAAAAGCTGCTGGTGCGCATTTTTAAGGGCGGCGGTGAATCGGGGATCACCGAGGAAGAGCTGATGACCATCGTCGGAGAAGCGGAAAGCGAGGGCGGCATCGATGCGCATGAGGGGAAGCTGATCCGCTCTGTGATTGAGTTCCACGATTTGAACGCCGAGGATATCCTGACGCCCCGTGTGGATATTGTGGCGGTGGAGGATACCGACAGTGTAGAGGAGATTGCAAAAACGTTTAAAAGCAACCATTTTTCCCGCCTGCCGGTTTACCATGAAAACCTAGACGATATCCGCGGCGTGATCCATGAAAAGGATTTCTATGCCCACTGCTGGGATGAGGGGCTCCCGGTCTCCGGGCAGATGCAGGAGGTTGTCTGGGTGCCGGAGAATATGCCGATCTCCCGGCTGCTCAACCAGATGCAGCACGCAGCGACCCATATGGCCGTGGTGGTGGATGAGTTTGGCGGGACAGTGGGGATCGTGACGCTTGAAGACATTTTGGAGGAGCTGGTGGGTGAAATCTGGGATGAGCATGACGAAGTCAGCGAATCGTTTCACCGGAATGCAGATGGCAGCTATACGATTGCATGCAGCGCCAATTTGGAAGATATGTTTCAACTGTTTTCCATTGACGAGGAGCGCGATTATGTCAGCGTCAGCGGCTGGGTGATGGAGGAACTGGGGCGGATTCCTGTGGAAGGGGATACCTTTACCTATGGCAGCCTGCATGTGACTGTCACCAAAACGGATGGCCGCCGTGTAGTGGAAATCCGTATCGAGCAGAAGCCGGAGGAAGAACGGAAATAGGGCAAAGCATCAGCGGATTATATAAAACACATCCGTATAAATGGCTGAATTTTATACGCAGAGCTGAAAAACGAGGCGGCGTGTGATTTGTGTTATTTTTTGATTGACAGCGTACCGCTATGCGCATATAATGGGAAACAATAAGAGCAAGGGCGCTCAGGTGGGCTCCCTTGCTCTTTTATTATTTTTCAGAAAAGGGGTATTGTCATGGGAAAGTACACAAAGGAAGACATTCTCCGCATTGCAAAAGAACAGGATGTCAAATTCGTCCGGCTGCAGTTTACGGATATTGTGGGGCAGCTGAAAAATGTGGCGATCACTGTCCGGCAGCTGGAAAAGGCGCTTGACAATCAGTGTATGTTTGACGGCTCCTCCATCGAGGGTTTTGTCCGCATTGAGGAATCCGACATGTATCTGCGCCCGGATTACGACTCATTTGTAATTTTTCCCTGGAGACCCCAGCTCGGCAAGGTTGCCCGCCTGATCTGCGACGTTTACCGCACGGATGGCCAGCCCTTTGAGGGGGATCCGCGCTACATCCTCAAGCGGGCGATTCGGAAGGCGGCGGATATGGGCTATTCCTTCAACGTCGGCCCGGAGTGTGAGTTCTTTCTTTTTCATGTGGATGAAAATGGAAAGCCAACCACAAAGACCAACGATGAGGGAGGATATTTTGACCTGGGGCCTGTAGACCTCGGCGAAAGCTGCCGCCGTGATATCTGCCTGGCGCTTGAGGAGATGGGCTTTGAAATCGAGGCCTCCCACCACGAGGTGGCGGAGGGCCAGCATGAGATCGATTTTAAATACGATGAGGTGCTGCCCACGGCGGATAACGTGATGACGTTTAAATATGTGGTGAAAACCTTTGCACAGCAGCACGGCCTGCACGCCACCTTTATGCCCAAGCCGATTTTTGGTATCAACGGCTCCGGTATGCACACGAATATGTCCCTGTTTAAGGATGGGAAGAACGCTTTCTATGATGAGACGGATATCAACAACCTGAGCGCGACTGCTTACCAGTTTATCGCCGGCATCATGGCGCATATCAAGAGCATGACCGCGATCACAAACCCTCTGGTGAATTCTTATAAGCGGCTGGTGCCCGGCTATGAAGCTCCGGTTTATATCGCTTGGTCTGCCAAGAACCGCAGCCCTCTGATCCGTGTCCCCGCTGCGCGCGGCGCTGGAACGCGCGTTGAGCTGCGCAGCGCCGACCCGGCCTGCAATCCCTATCTGGAAATGGCGCTTTGCCTGCTGGCAGGGCTTGACGGGATTGAAAAGGGGATGACGCCTCCGCCTTCGACGGATTCCAATATTTTCACCATGACGGCAGAGGAGCGCAAGGCGGCTGGCATTGAAATGCTGCCCGGCAGCCTGGAGGAGGCGATCATGGCCTTTGAGGGCGATCCGTTTATTATGGATGCGCTTGGCGACCATGTCTATACCAAATATCTGGAGGCAAAAAAAGCGGAATGGGATGATTATCGCACCAAAATTTCACAGTGGGAGCTTGATAATTATCTGATTAAATATTAAAAGGAAGGCGGCCAGAGGAAGGCGGCCAGCGCTTTTCTGATCCCCGGCTGCAATACTGTGGCCGGGGATGTTCTTATACTGGTGCAAACGCGTTTTTGTGCAAGGCGGCTTTTTCGTCATTCCGCACAGAATTTGAAACGATTCTTTGACTGTCAGAATGACGAAAGCGCGTTGACATATGGAATGATTTTTGGTAAAATGTAAAACAAGTATTGATAGAATAGTGTGCGCTTGAGCAAGCGCTTCGGGCATAAGCGGGTGAAAGGCCCGCATATGTTTCGATTGTGATAGAACGAGCGCTCACTCGAAAAAGGAGGAAGGTACTTTGTTAACAACGACCGACACCAAAACCCTGGCGTACATCAACCTGTTCGGCGTTCTCGGCACGCTGGAAAACCTGTGTGCGATGGATCCCAATGCAAGTGCACTCCTGACCAATAAAAAGCCGATTTCCATTGGCTTTGAGGTCAAGGGCGGTCCGGCTGCTACAATCACCTTTAAGAACGGGCGCTGCCGGATGGAAGAGGGCATCGGCAAATGCGACGTAAAGCTCCCCTTCAGCTCCTGCGAGAAGTTTAATGGCTTGATCGACGGCACAACAACGCCGCTCCCCTCCAAGGGCTTCACGCATCTGAAATTCCTGCTTAAGAGCTTTGTGCCGCTGACCGACCTGCTGTCAAAGTACCTGCGCCCGGATGCGGAGGATATGAAGGACCCGGAGTTCCGTGCCATCAGCACACGGCTGACGCTTTACACGGCGGCTGTCGCCATCTCCCAGGTGGCCAACCATGACAAGAGCGGCATCTTCAGCACAGGGCTGATCCCTGACGGCGATATCGCGATGAATGTCAATGGGGATATCGGCGTGACTCTGCGTGTGCGCAACCATCACATGGTTACCGTAAAAGAGCGCTGCGGCAAGGCGCGTGCCGCTATGACGTTCGGCAACCTGGAGATCGCGGGGCAGCTGTTGCGCGGCGAGGTCAGTGCGATGGGCTGCATCTGCGACGGCAGCATCGCCATGTGCGGCATGGTCAACATGATTGATAACGTCAACCGGATTTTGGACCGTGTGTCCCTTTATCTTTCCTAACTCAGGAGGTGGCAGGAATGAGCTTTAAAGTGAATACCTATGAAAAGAGCCGCGCTGCATTTAACCGTGCGCTGAAAGTGATCCCGTCCGGCATCTACGGCCATCAGGGGCCGTCGGAGGGCTGCTATATTCCCAACGACGCTTTCCCGCTGTACTCCTCCCATGCGAAAGGCTCGCACTTCTGGGATGAGGACGGCAACGATTATATCGACTATATGTGCGGCTACGGCCCTAACGTGCTGGGTTACTGCGATGAGGATGTCGATAAGGCGGCGCTTGCGCAGCTCAAAAAAGAGAATTGCGTGACCATCCCCTCTTCGATTATGGTGGATTTTGCAGAGCTGCTGGTGGATACGGTCGCTTCTGCGGATTGGGCATTCTTTGCGAAAAACGGCAACGATGTCACCAGCCTCGCCGTGATGACGGCCCGCGCCGCGACCCACCGCAAGAAAATCGTATTTTTCAACGGCTATTACCACGGCGTTTCGCCCTGGACGCAGAAGCTGGACTATTCCGGCGTGCTGGAGGAAGAGGTCTGCAACAATCTCTATGTGGATTTTAACGATTATCCGGCGCTGGAGCAGCTCTTCTCAGACTATAAGGGCGAGATTGCAGGCCTGATTGCGCAGCCCTACATGCACGGTAATTTTAACGATAATTTCTTCCCGGATGAGGGCTATTGGCAGAAGGTGCGCAAGCTCTGCGATGATCACGGCGTTGTGCTCATCATTGATGACGTGCGCGCAGGCTTCCGTATGGATCTGGCCGGCTCCGACCACTATTTCGGCTTTAAGGCAGATCTGATCTGCTTCTGCAAGGCGCTGGCGAATGGCTATAACGTTTCCGCCCTTTGCGGCCGTGAATCCCTCAAGGATGTCGTCAGCGGCATCACCTTTACAGGCAGCTACTGGATGAGCGCTGTTCCGTTCGCAGCCGGTATCGCCTGCATTAATAAGATGAAAAAACTCAACACGCCCAAGCTCTTTGATGAGCTCGGCCGTGAGCTGACGTCAGGCCTTGTCAAGGCCGGCCAGGAGCACGGGTTCCATCTGATCGCCTCCGGTATGCCGTCGCTATTCTATCTGCGCATTGCGGATGATGATTCGTTGATGCTGCATCAGGAGTGGGTGGCCGACATGGTGCGCCGCGGCATCTTCCTGACCTCGCACCATAACCACTTCATTAACGCCGCGCTGACGCATGAGGATATCAACCACACAATTGAGGTGGCGGAGGAATGCTTCAAGCTCCTTCGCAAAAACCACCCGGAGATCGACTGACCTACCTGCACATAACCGCGCCTTGCGCGGCTGATATGGACCCATATATAAAGGAGGAGTTTCCAAATGCCATTAACAAAGCAGGAGTGGCTTGACCTGGAGGCAAAGGCCAACCAGCTCAGGCACACATGCCTGGATACCACGCTCATGGCGGGCAGCGGCCACATTGGCGGCAGCCTGAGCTCGATGGATATCCTGACGGTGCTCTATTACAAGTACATGAATATCAAGAAGGAGGATCCGAACTGGGAGGATCGCGATCGCTTTATCCTTTCCAAGGGTCACATCGGCATTGGCTATGCCGGCCTTCTGTGCGATCTGGGCTGGAATGATCCGGAGCAGCTGAAGACCTTCAACCTGACCAACTCCAAGATGGGCGTCCATCTGGATTCCAACAAGGTTGTCGGCGTGGATGCCTCTACCGGTTCTCTGGGGCACGGCCTTTCCATCGCGGTCGGTACTGCGCTGGCGGCCCGCGTCCAGAAAAAATCCTACATCACCTACTGCCTGCTGGGCGACGGCGAATGCGACGAAGGCTCCAACTGGGAGGCCGCCATGTCTGCCGGCCAGTTTAACACGACCAACATGATCTCCTTTGTCGATCGCAACCGCCTGGAGATGGACGGTCCGACGGAGGACGAGATGAAGCTTGAGCCCTTTGCGGATAAGTGGGCGGCCTTTGGCTTTGACGTCAAGGAGATTGACGGCCACAACTTCAAGGAGCTGTGCGATGCGATTGATTATGCGCTGGCGGCGACGGAGAAGCCGGTTATGATTATCTGCAACACCATTAAGGGCTGCGGCATCGACTTTATGGAGAATGATTTCAAGTGGCATTATGGCGCAATTGACCAGGACCTGCACGACAAGGCGGCCAAGAGCCTGGATGCCTATTATAAGAAGCGCATCGAGCGCGTTGAGAAGGAGGCGAAGTAACCATGGCGGGAGGACTCGTTTATACGGCAGTCGGCTCCGAAGCGATGGCGACTGCGGAATATTACGGCAAGGCGATGTGTGATCTCGGCAAGGAGCATCCGGAGATCGTCGCCCTGACGGCGGATCTCGCCGGTTCCACCAAGATCGGCGTATTCCGTAAGGAGTTCCCGGAGCGGTTCTTCAACGTCGGCATTGCGGAGCAGAATATGTTCGGCATTGCGGCCGGCATGGCGAAGGCCGGGCTGGTGCCCTTTGTATCTACCATGTCTGCATTTGCGACCATGCGTGTCGCCGATCAGATCCACGCGGATATCTGCTACCAGAATGTAAACGTCAAGATTATCGGCAGCCACGCCGGCACATCCTTTGGCCAGGCGGGCTCCACCCATCACGCGATCGTGGATATGGGCTGTTTGCTGACCTTCCCGAACATGACGTATATGTGCCCGGCGGACGGCATGGAGACTGTCAACGCCATCCGTGCCGCCTATGAGACGCCCGGCCCGGTCTATATCCGTATCAACCGCGGCTTTGACCGCCTGCTGTATGACAATACGGAATATGGCTTTGAGCTTGGCAAGGCGCACACCGTCCATGAGGGCACGGATCTGACCGTGATCGCCTGCGGCTCCTGCGTGTACCAGGCATTGCAGGCTGCTAAGGCGTTGGAGGCCTCTGACGGCCTGAAGATCCGCGTGCTGGATATGCACACGCTTAAACCTCTTGATGTGGAGGCGGTGCAGAAGGCAATCGTCGATACCCGCCGCATCATCACGGCGGAGGATCACAACGTAATCAACGGCTTGGGCAGCCAGGTGGCGAGCGTTATTGCGGAGTTCGGCAAGGGCTGCGCCTTTAAGAAGCTGGGCCATCCGGATAAGTTTGCGCCGATTGGCCTGCATGAGGATATCATGTCTATGGTTGGCATTGATGCCAACGGGATCATTGACGCCATCCGCGAAGTCATGCATAAGGACTTTGAAGAGGACGATTCTTGGGATGACGAGGTGTGATGAATGGGAATTACGAAAGATGATTTGTATTCCAGCAAAATCTTCCTGAATGCAGCGCTGCCGCTTGCGAAGATCATCGCTATGGATATTCCGAAGCTGGGCGATAAATTCAAAAAGACGCATGCGGTCATTCAGGTCAGCGCCTTGGATCCGGACAGCCCGGAGGGCAAGGTGGGCACGCACTTTGTAATCAACAGCGGCGAGTGGCTTGTGCATGCGGGCCGACTGACGCGCAACCCGCACATTGAGCTGGAATTTCAGAGCATTCCAGCGCTGAACAAGTTTTTCAAAGGGCAGATGGGGCCGGATTGCATCCCGAAATTTCACTTGAAGGTGAAATATGTGCCGGATCTGATTTCCTTTGTGATGGTGCTGCTGAAAATGTCGAAGCTGCTCGGTGCAAGCGAGGCGCCGGAGGATGAGGCGACGAAGAAGCTGATGGTCAAATGCTTCTTCTATCTGGTGACGAGCGGCATCAGCCAGCTCAACAAGGCCGGGCATGAGGAGATTCATCAGTGGGCACTTCACAGCCCCGACCGTGTGTATGCCATCGGGGTGGACGGCCATCCGGATGTTTCCGCCTATATCCGTGTCAAGGCAGGCAATTCCAAGGCGGGCCGTGGGGTCTATAAGCGTTCCCTGCCGTTTTTCAACATGCGGTTCCCGACGTTTGACGACGCGCTGGGCATCCTGCTCGGCACGGCGGATATGCTGGATTCGCTCAAGGCAGGTAAGCTGATTCTGGATGGTGCTCCGGAGTTTGCAGGTCAGATCGGCAACTTTATGTTTGCGGTCGCTGATTATGCAAAGGGCTAACGGCCAAAAGGGAATGATGCCCGGCATGTTTGAAAAGGGTTAATATTGAAACAGGATCCGCCCGCGCGGTCTTTTCCGTGCGGGCGGGTATTGTTTGAGCAGAGGGCGTTATCGGCGCATCAGGGAAAGTATAGTTGCGGCCTGCGGATTGGTTTTGACACCGCGGAGTTTCCCGAAGGAACACAACAAGGCTGCTGGAAGAGGGAGGCAGGCCGTATGGAGCACGGCAAACGAAAAGAAAAGCAAAATCCGTTTGAAACAACTTCGCCCGCACGCAGGCAGCGTATTTTTGACGCCGCAATCCATGAGTTTGCCACGAAGGGCTTCAATGCAGCCAATATCAACATGATTGCTCGGGCGGCCGGCGTCAGCATCGGCTCGATGTACAGCTATTTTTCGTCTAAAGAGGATTTGTTTTTGCAGGTGATGGAGCATTGCCTGCAAAGGATGTATCAGCTCCTCTCTCAGGTGAACAGGGAAAAGGGCGCGATCAATGCCTTCCGGGAGATGCTGTGCATTGCGAGAGATGCGGCCAGGCAGTATCCGGAGATGAACCAGATCTATCTGGATTGCTCCTCTCAAAGCTTGGTCAGCCTTTCAGAGCGCCTTTCCCGCGATGCGGAGGCGGTCACGGTAGAGTTGTATGCACAGCTCCTGACGGAGGATCAGCAGGCTGGGCGTATCCGGCAGGATCTGGATATTTCCACAGCGGCCTTTATGCTGGATAATTTAGTGATGATGTATCAGTTCTCCTTTGTCTCCAACTATTATATGGAACGAAAGAAATTGTTCCTCGGTAGCATGCTTTCGGAAAATGAGGAGGAAGTCATTGACGCCATGGTTGATTTTGTAACAAGGGCGATACAGCGCTAGATATTCGATTGTAGGGATTTGGATGCTGAACGTGGTTTTTATTTAGGCCCCCGCCTCTGAGGCAGGGGCTTTTTAACATCCAATTTTTGGAATTTACCATCCGGCTTTACAGGGAACGGTCTTGACCCGACCAGAACATGCTATCATTTTCATTTGTGGTGCGGCCATGAGATTTTCTGCTAACTTTTAATAAGTGCCCGGTTGCGTTGTACATGCGTTCATTCTCTTGCTTCTGCAAGAGAACGAACCAAGAGAAGCAGCCAAGGGGTTTTACCCCTTGAC
>USBP01000024.1 GCA_900552985.1 uncultured Oscillospiraceae bacterium | reverse complement strand
GGATCTCTCCGCCCCGTTGCTCCAATATGCCACAGAGTTTGCGGCGGCGGATGAAATTGTGGTGGCGGCGCCGTATTGGGATCTGTCGTTTCCCGCTATATTGAAGGTGTATTTTGAGCATGTCACCATCACCGGCGTGACGTTTCGTTATTCCCCGGAGGGGATTCCAATCGGGCTGTGCCGTGCGAAAAGATTATTCTATATAACCACGGCAGGGGGCCCGATTGCGGGCCGCAACCTGGGGTTTGATTATGTGAAGGCGCTGGCAGCGGCGTTTTATGGCATTCCGCAGGTGCGCTGTTTTCAGGCGGAGAATCTGGATATTCAGGGCGCGGATGCGGCCGGTATTTTGCAGCAGGCGATTGGCGCTTTGCCGGAGAAACTGTAAGGCCCAGGCTCTTGCCGTTGAAAAGTGGATATTTGTCAGGGCGCTTTTGCCTATGGCACAGGAAAACGGCATGGAGATCTCCCTGCCGTTTTTTGTATCTGGAGCGTGGGGAGATGGCCGCTGGACAGGATTTCTTCTCCTTTTTCCGCCCCAGAGCAAAAAAATTACTTTCTTATTGAAACCTATTTATAAATTATGTATAATGTAACTGCCAATAAATTTTGGGAGGGATACCGGTTGAAAATTACACGGCTGCGGACAAATCATTTTACGAATCCGCTGGGCTTTTGGCTGAAGAAGCTCGCCTTTTCCTGGGTAGTGGCTGAGAGTACGGGCAAGCGGCAGCAGGCGGCGCGCATTGAGATTGCAGGGGAGGAGGCCTTTGCCGACGTTCTCTATGACAGCGGCTGGCAGGAGGGAATCTCCTCGCTTGGCTACCACCCGGATTTCCTGCCGGAGGCGGGGCGGCGTTATTACTGGCGGGTATCCGTGCGTGCCGACGATGGAGACAGCGGCGTCAGTGCACCCGCGTGGTTTGAGACGGCGCGGCCCTTCCCGGAGAATGCACAGTGGATTACGCCCGGCTTCTCCCCGGAGGGGCATCCGGTGATACAAAAGAAGTTCTGCATCCCGGAAGTGTGTACGCGGGCACGCGCCTACATCTGCGGCCTGGGTGTTTATGAGCTCTATATCAACGGGAAAAAGGCGGGGGAGGAGTATCTCACGCCTGGCATCCACGCCTACGACAGCTGGCTGCAATATCAGACCTATGATCTTACGACACTGCTCGTTTCTGGCGAAAACACCATTACAGTTTTGCTGGGCAACGGCTGGTATAAAGGGCGCTACCGCTTTGGAAATCCGCAGGGCAATACATATGGCAGCCGGTTCGCGCTCATCTGCGCGGTTGATTTGGATTGTATGGATGGCTCCCACAAGGAGCTTGTAACAGATGAAAGCTGGCAGTGCCATGAAAGCCCGGTGCTCTTGAGCGATATTTACGATGGAGAGCGCTATGACGCCAATCGGGAGGCGGCGCTGGCAGAAAGCGGCGGATGGTCGCCGGCCCGGAGGCTCCCGTGGGATCAAAAAAAGCTGACGCCCCGTCTGAGCCTGCCGGTTGTCATCAAGCACCGGCTGCCCCCTGTCGAGGTGCTGCATACGCCTGCGGGCGAAACAGTGCTCGACTTTGGTCAGGAGGTGACCGGTTGGGTGGAATTTGAGGCGCACGCCGCGAAGGGCGCCGTACTCACGCTGGAATATGGCGAGCTTTTGCTGGAGGGCTGTTTCTTTCGGGACAATCTGCGTACAGCGCAGGCGAAATTCGCTTGGATCTCCAATGGGCAGGCGCAGCATGTCCGTCCGCATTTCACGTTTTATGGCTTTCGCTATGTCCGGCTCAGCGGTTTTCCGGCGCCGGTCGATCCGGCGGATTTTACCGCGTGCGTGTTGTATTCCGATCTGGAACAGACCGGTTTTTTGGAGACGGGCGACGCCAAAGTCAACCGCCTGATTCAAAACACCATCTGGGGGCAGCGCGGCAACTTCCTCGACCTGCCGACAGACTGCCCGCAGCGGGATGAACGCATGGGGTGGACGGGGGATGCGCAGGTGTTCTGCGCCGCAGCTTGCTTCCACATGGATTGCGCAGCATTCTATACCAAGTATCTGTATGACATGCGCCTGGAACAGCTGCTTTTGGACGGGAGCATTCCGCACATCGTCCCGGTGCCCAAAAATGAGGATGGTTCCACAATCACGGACACAGCCTCCTGCGCCTGGGCTGACGCGGCGACGATCATGCCCTGGACGGTCTATCAATTCTATGGCGACAAAGCCCTGCTGTGTGAGCAATACCCACTCATGAAGGGGTGGGTAGACTATCTGGAACGGGAGGATCAAAAAAACGGAGGGAAGCGGCTATGGCTGAATGGAGGCCATTATGGGGATTGGCTTTCGCTGGATAATTTCCTTCACCCGGATTCCGCCGGCGGAGGCACAGACGAGACGTACCTTGCCACTGCGTACTATGCTTATTCCGCCGCTTTAACAGCCCGGGCGGCGCAGGCGCTCGATCTGTGGGAAGACGCCGCCTATTACACTCGTTTAGCGAGCGAGGTGCGGCAGGCCTTTTGCCGGGAATTCTTCACAGAAACAGGCCGTTGCGCCGTTCCGACACAGACAGCTTATGTGGTTGCACTCCACATGGAGCTGATCCCGCAGGAGTTCCGGCCGCGCGTGCTTCGCGCGCTGCACGAGCTGCTGGAGGAGGATGATATCCACCTGCGTACCGGCTTTATCGGCACGGCCTACCTCTGCCGCGTGCTCACGGAAAACGGCCTGCATGAGGATGCCTGCCGCCTGCTGCTCAACCAGGATTTCCCGAGCTGGCTGTATGAGGTCAATCATGGCGCGACGACGATTTGGGAGCGCTGGAACGCCATTCCGCCAAATGGGGAAACTGTAAATATCTCGATGAACAGCATGAACCATTATGCCTATGGGGCGATTGCGGAGTGGATGTACCGCGACCTCTGCGGGCTTCAACCGGAGGCGCCTGGGTTCCAGAGCATTCGGATTGCGCCGCACCCGTGCGGCAAATTGCAGTTTGCCAAGGCATCCTATGATTCCGCCTCCGGCCGATATGAGTGCGGATGGCGTATACAGCCGGATGGCGTTATCCTGTATGAGATCACGGTGCCGTTTGGCTGCCGGGCAAGACTTTGCCTGCCGGGCAATGGCACGCTCTGCATCAATGGCGCTACGGTGAGCCGCAATGCGGATGAGTTGGTGCTGGAAGCAGGCCGGTATCGGATTACCGCTCATACGGATTGAGCTTTGCAATCGGTTGCGCCAATGGCTTGGCTGCGGCCCCTTTCCCCAGCGGCTTTTGGGGCAGAAGGGGCCGCAGCGTTACGTAAGTATGTGGCGCTTTTTCACATGTCAGCACTGTATTTTCTATTTTGGCAAGCGGTAAATTTGTCGTTCCAAGGTGAAAAAAGCTGGCAGGCACTTGATTTCTGTTCATAATTATTATAAACTATCTTTATTGATTGAAGGGCGCGGCGAGAAGGCAATGAAAATAAAACGGCAGCTGGTAACCGATCGGCTGCTTTTTGGTTTTATGCCGGGAATACCGTCGGCGATCGTAGCCGTTGGGCTACCTGCAAAATTCCAAAATGAGGGTGGGCGTGCGTTTATGAAGCTTCTGGAAGAGCGGATCCTGAAGGATGGCAAGGTATTGGGCGACGATATTCTGAAGGTTGATATGTTTCTCAACCATCAGATTGATGTGGGCCTGCTCAATGAAATCGGGAAGGAATTCCGCCGGAGGTTTCAATCCACGCCAATCAATAAGATTTTGACCATTGAGGCGTCGGGCATAGGGATCGCGTGCATTGCCGCGCAGTATTTCTCTGTGCCTGTTGTTTTTGCCAAAAAAGGCGCGCACCGCAATGTGGGGAGCAATCTTTACACCAGCGAGGTGTTTTCCTTTACTAAAAATAAATCCTATATCATTGGGGTCTCCAGGGATTTCCTCGGCCCGGAGGATCATGTGCTGGTGATTGACGACTTTTTGGCAAATGGCCGTGCGCTCATTGGCCTGAAGGAGATTTTGGATCAGGCCGGCGCCAGCCTGGAGGGTGTCGGGATCGTCATTGAAAAGGGCTTTCAGCCAGGGGGAAAGCTCATTCGCAGCCGGGGGATCCGCTTGGAGTCTCTGGCAATTGTAGAATCCATGAAGGGCGGCAGGATTCTGTTTGCACCACAAGGGTGTTGAGGGCGGGCCTATCTGGCTGCGCCCTGCCACATAAAATGAAATTGGAGGAATGAACAAGTGAAAAAGTTCACAAAGGCACTCGCTTTGTTGATGGCGTTTGCTCTGGTCTTCGCGTTGGCGGCATGCTCCGGCGGCGGCGACACAGGAGAACCATCTGGCAATGAGCCGGCGGCGTCTGGAAGCACTTTCCCGGCAGTCCCGAAGGAGGAGATCAAGGTCGGTGTGATCCACATCGGCAATCCAAACGACACGGCTGGTTATACCCATGCGCATGATATTGGCATTGTCGCCATGCAGAATCAGCTTGGCCTTGGGGAGGAGCAGATTATCCGCAAGAACGATATTGACGACACGGATAAAACAGCGATCGAGACAGCTATCCGGGAGTGCATTGAAGCGGGCTGCCATATCATCTTCGGCACGAGCTACGGCTATATGGACACCATGGAGCAGCTGGCCGCCGAGTATCCGGATGTGATTTTCTCCCATTGCTCCGGCTATAAAAATAATGGCAAAAACCTCAACAATTATTTTGGCCGCATCTATGAGGCGCGCTACCTGACCGGCATCGCTGCCGGCCTGAAAACCCAGAGCAACAAGATTGGCTATGTGGCCGCGCAGGGCAGCGATAACCCGGAGGTAACCGGCGGCATCGACGCGTTTGCGCTGGGCGTGAAGAGCGTCAACCCGGATGCGAAGATCTATGTTAAGGTCACCAACACGTGGTTTGACCCGCAGAAGGAAAAAAGCGCTGCAATTGCGCTGCTCGACGAGGGCTGCGATGTGATCGCCCAGCATCAGGATACCGCTCAGCCGCAAATTGCTGCACAGGAGCGCGGCGTGTGGGGCTGCGGTTACAACTCTGATATGACCGCAGAGGCTCCCAAAGCCCACTTGACTGCAACGATCTGGAACTGGGGGGTCTATTATACACAGGCGGTTCAGCAGGTAATTGACGGCACATGGACGCCTACCAACTATTTTGACGGCATGAAGGAGGGGCTTGTCGGCATCTCCCCGCTGTCTGCCAACTGTGCGGACGGCACGCAGGAGGCAATCGATAAGGCCCAGGCCGGGATTCTGGATGGTACGCTGAAGGTCTTTGCCGGGCCGATCAAGGATGCTTCCGGAACGGAGCGGGTGAAGAGCGGCGACTATCTTAAGGATGATTATATTGCCGGTCAGCTCAACTGGTATGTCGACAATGTCGTCGCCGATCAGTAAGACGGTATTTTTGCGAAAGGGATAGGTGGTATCGCATTTGGATACGATGGAGCAAAAGATCGCGATTGAACTCAGGCATATTACAAAGGCTTTTGGCCCGGTTGTCGCCAATGATGATATCAGCCTGTCCGTCAAGCAGGGCGAGATTCTCGCCCTGCTTGGCGAAAACGGCTCTGGCAAGACAACGCTGATGAATATCTTATCCGGTATTTATCATCCGGATGCAGGCGCTATTTTTGTGCGCGGGCAGCAGCGAACGATCCCGTCCCCACATGATGCCTTGAAACTTGGCATCGGTATGATCCACCAGCATTTTAAGCTGGTGGACGTTTTTACTGCTCAGGAGAATATCGTGATGGGAACGCAGACCGATCGGCGATTGGGCAAAAAGGAGCTGGCGGCAAAGATTTCGGCCCTTTGTCAAAAATATGGGCTTGAAATCGATCCCATGAAAAAAACATATCACATGTCCGTCAGCGAGAAGCAGACGGTGGAAATCCTCAAGGTACTCTACCGCGGGGCGGATATCCTGATTTTGGACGAGCCGACGGCTGTGCTCACTCCGCAGGAGACGGATCGTCTTTTCGCCATTCTGCGCAGCATGCGCGATCAGGGCTGTGCGGTTATTATTATCACGCATAAGCTCAACGAGGTGCTTGCCATCAGCGACCGTGTTACCATCCTGCGTAAGGGGAAGAGTGTGGCGACGGTTATCACTGCGGAGACCTCTGCGCAGGAGCTGACGGAGCGCATGGTGGGCAAAAAGGTCTCTTTGGAGATTGAGCGTCCTGCTGTGGAGCAGGAGAAGGCGCTGTTTGAGGTGCATCACCTTTCTGTGCGCAATGAGGAGGGCGTCTATGCGCTCAATGACGTTTCCTTTGATCTCAACGGCGGGGAGATTCTGGGCGTGGCCGGTGTGGCCGGCAGCGGGCAGAAGGAGCTGTGCGAAACCATCGCCGGGCTGATGCGCGCAGAAAAGGGTGCGATCCTTTATAAAAAAGAAAATATCGTGGGAAAATCCCCCCGTGAAATTATAAAAATGGGCATTAGCATGAGCTTCATCCCGGAGGACCGCCTGGGTATGGGCCTAGTCGCCTCTATGGGCATGACGGATAACATGCTGCTCAAATCCTATCAAAACGGGAAAGGTCCTTTTATCGATAAGAAGCCGGCAAAGGAGCTGGCGCTCCGGCTGATCGAAAAGCTGGATATCTCCACCCCGGGCATTACAACGCCGGTATCCCGTCTCTCCGGCGGAAATGTGCAGAAGGTGCTGCTGGGGCGCGAAATTGAATCCGAGCCGCAGCTGCTCATCACCGCTTACCCGGTGCGCGGGCTGGATATCAACTCCTCCTACACGATTTACGACCTGCTTAACGAACAGAAGAAAAAAGGCGTGGCGGTTTTGTTCATCGGGGAGGATTTGGATGTGCTGCTGGAATTGTGCGACCGTATCCTGGTGCTGTGCCATGGTGAGGTGACCGGCATTTTGGCGGCGCAGGATGCAACGAAGGAACAAATCGGCCTGATGATGGCCGGGGAAACAGAAGGGGGAGGAGCCGCATGACGAAAGCGTCCAACGGCGCCGTGCGCAAAGGTGCAGCGGAGCCGTTTCTCCGCATCGTAAAAAAACCGGAGCTGTCGCCCGTGCGGGCTTCGCTGCTGCGTGTGGCAGCGTTTTGCCTTGCCATTGCAGCGGGGGCGTTGTTCCTTCTGCTGCTCGGCCATAATCCGCTGAGCGTTTATGCAGAGATGATTCGCGGCTGTTTCCGCAGCAAGATCGCGATTCAATCCACGGTGAAAATCGCAATCCCACTGCTGATTACCTCCCTTGGCGTCACTTTGGCCTTCAAAATGAAGTTTTGGAATATCGGCGCCGAGGGGCAGCTGATTATGGGGGCTGTTTTTGCCTCTTATTTTGCGCTATTCCACAGCGACTGGCCGCATATCCCCCTGATGATCGTCTGCTTTTTAGCGGGGATGATCGGCGGCGGCCTGTGGGGGCTGATCCCGGCGCTGTTTAAGGCGCGCTTCAACACCAATGAAACGCTGCTGACGCTAATGCTTAACTATATCGCCTTTTACGTGGTGGATTATTTGCGCCAGGGGCCATGGCAGGACCCGGAGGCGCGCGGCTTCCCTAAGATAGCGACGTTTGAGGCAAACGCTTATCTGGGTAAAGTCTTCGGCGTGCAGTCCGGCTGGATCATTGGCCTTGTGCTGGTTGTGCTCACCTTTGTGTATCTGCGTTATACCAAAAGCGGCTATGAGATCAGCGTGGTGGGGGAAAGTCAGGCCACGGCCCGGTATGCCGGTATCAATGTGAAGCGCGTGATGATCGTGACGATGATCCTCAGCGGCGCGGTTTCCGGTATTGCAGGGATGCTGCAGGTGACGGGCACGGATTTCACGCTTTCCACAGGCGTTGCGAGCGGCGTGGGTTTTACTGCAATTATCGTAGCCTGGCTTGCTCAGCTCAACCCCTTTGTCATTTTGGTGTTCACTGCGCTGTTCAGCGTTTTGGAGAAAGGCAGCGGTGTGATCCAGACCACCTTCGGCATTTCCTCCTATGCATCCGATATCTTGCAGGGGGTTATCCTGTTCTTTATCCTGGGCTGTGAGTTTTTCATCCGGTACTCCTTTGCGTTCCGGAAGAAAGGAGGGCGGGCGAAATGAACACACTGGTGAATTTTCTGCACGCTGCGTTGCTGGCGGGCACTCCTTTGATGTTTGGCACGCTCGGCGAGATCACAACGGAGCGGGCGGGCAACCTGAACCTTGGTGTGGAGGGCATGATGTCCATCGGCGCAATCGCGGGGTTTTACGTCGGCTTTGTAACAGAAAATATTGTGCTTGCCGTGCTCGGCGCCTTCCTCGCGGGGCTCCTATCCGCCCTGGTTTATGCGTTTTTAACGGTAACATTGAAGGCAAACCAAAACGTTACCGGCTTGACGTTGACCATCTTTGGCGTGGGTTTTGCCAATTTTTTTGGAGATTTTCTGCGCGAGTCCTCCGGCGTTTCTGTACTGAAGCTGTCGGAGCAGATCACTCATTCCGTGCAGGAAATCCATATTCCGGTGCTTAGCGATCTGCCATATGCGGGGAAGCTCTTTTTTCAATATAATCCGTTTGTCTATTTTGGAATCCTTCTCTGCATCATTATGGGTATCTATATCTTTCACACCCGCGCGGGGCTGAACCTGTGCGCGGTGGGGGAAAATCCTGGCGCAGCGGATGCGGCCGGCATTGCGGTGACCCGGGTGAAATATATCAATATCCTGCTCGGCGGCGGAATTTGTGGTATCGGCGGCGCCTATATTTCACTGGTGCTGTGCGGCGGCGTGTGGGTAACGGATTGTGTCAACGGCCTTGGCTGGATTGCGGTAGCGCTCGTGATTTTCGCCAGCTGGAATCCGTTTAAGGCGGTTTTTGGCTCTTTTATTTTCGGTGCGTTCAACATCCTGAAATTTTATATTCCCAAGAATATTATTTCGATTCCAGAGGCGATCTTTGATATGCTGCCTTTCCTTGTCACGGCACTTGTTTTAATCGTTACTTCTATTCGCAAAAGCAAGGAAAACGCACAGCCCGCCGGCTGCGGCGTGAACTATTTCCGTGAGGAGCGGTAAATACTGATCTCGGATTTTAGATGTGAAAACACCACATGGTAACGGAGAGAAAGCCGAAGGCCTGTGCACAGCATCTGCCGTGCACAGGCCTTTCCGTATCCCGCTTGGTTTCTACGCTCTGGAGGGAGAATTTCTGCAATTTTGCTAATCCTGTACGCCCACAATTTCCTCACGGGATTTGAAGATATAACCGTTATCCGCCAATACGTTCATATCCTTCAGGGCGACGCCCGTGCCCTTTACCACGCAGTGAAGGGGATCGTCCGCCACACGGGCCCGGATGCCTGTGCGCTTTTGCATCATTCTGTCCATACCGTAAAGAAGCGCGCCGCCGCCGGTCAGGACGATTCCTTCTGTGGCGATATCTCCCACCAGCTCGGGCGGTGTGACCTCCAGAATACCGCGTACCGCTTCAAACAGATCGTCCAGAAGGTCGCTGATTGCCTCATAGACCTCTGTAGAGGTGATCTCAAAGCTCTCCGGCATACCGGTAATATAGTTTTTCCCTTTGGCGATCATCGCTACCTCTTCCTCGCGGACATAGGCGCAGCCAATTTGTTTTTTGATCTCCTCCGCCGTGCGTTCACCAATGACGACGTTCTTATAGGTTTTGACATATCGCAAAATAGCTTCGTCAAATTCATTCCCCGCAATACGGACAGAGCCGGAAATTGCGATGCTTCCCATGGTGATTACGGCAATATCCGTCGTGCCGCCGCCCATATCGACGATCATCGTCCCATATGGATGGTGAATATCGATTCCGGCACCGATCGCTGCGGCGAGAGGCTCCTCAATCAGACAGGCCATCCCTGCGCCGGAGGCTGTGACAACATCCAGAATCGTGCGCTTTTCCAGATTGGTGACGGAGCTTGGCATGCACACAATCACGTGGGGCTTAAAGATGCGGTTCCCACAGATTTTTTGAATATAATGCTGGAGCATCTTTTCCGTCATGGGAAAATCAGAAACAACGCCATCCTTCAGCGGGCGGATGACGGAGATGGATTCCGGGTTGCGGCCAATCATCCGGTAAGCGGGTTCCCCCACGGCAAGCATTTCCCCGCCCCTGGTTTCACAGGCGATGACAGAGGGCTCCGCCAGAACGATGCCTTTCCCCTCCACATAGATCATGACAGAGCTTGTGCCCAAGTCGATCCCGACGCCTAAGCCGAACATACCCTCACCTCCAGGCTGTCTTGTCCTGTTGCATTATCTGTATTAGCGTATACGAATCGCGGAGATTTGTCAAATGAGATCTGTCGAACAGGCCGGATAAAATGGAAAAACCCCTCAATCATCCTGTGACTGAAGGGCCTTGACTTGCATAGAATCCCCGCCATGCCGGGAACGGCGATTAATAACCTGCCTCAATAAGCAGGTGAGTGCCCTCCCACCGGTTTCTCGCTCCCTTCCTCCGGCCC
>USBP01000023.1 GCA_900552985.1 uncultured Oscillospiraceae bacterium | reverse complement strand
AATATAAGGCGTTGTTTGACGATGGGATTATAACACAAGAAGAATTTGAAGCAAAAAAGAAACAGATTCTTGGACTTTGAGAAAACATATTTGAATACTTTACAATATCATATCAAAAAGGAGAGAAAAATGAAGAAGCAATCTATATCAGAACCCTCTTGCGAGGGGATTGTCGTTTGTCTGCCCTCCCCTGCCGGAGGGTTCTATTCCGGCAGGAGGAGCAGTGAAAAATCAAAAGAGAGGAAATGCAGAAATCACTCAAACAACAGCCGTGTGCAGGAAGGTGTGGGAGCAAGCCCGGCCGCCATTTGATTCGCCGGCCCTTACATACCGTTCATCCCCTTTCGTTTATCTTGGCTACAGTATAGGCCGAAATTATGACGGGTGTGTGACAGGAAAAAAAAGAATGTGCAAAATCCATATGAACGATCCGTAAGGAAATCATGTCCAATTTTTAGACCGGCTCCTACGCCTTCCGCAGAACAAATAGAACGCCATCCCGCCCGGGCAGAAGATTCTCCCCATATAAATTTGCCGCGCGCGCAATTTTTTTCATCTCGCCTGCACGCAGGCGGATGGTCTCTCTCCGGCCAGGCCGGAACGGCAGCTTCCCCGTATTGATCTGATAATGAAACCGCTGCTTCCGCTCAGAAAAGTTATAGACCGCCGCCAAAAGCGCATCGTCCTTTTGGTATACGGTAACGAGCACCTCAGCGTTATCTGTACGGATTGGGCATTGGCTATGCCAGTAACCGAGCATCTGCGCCTCCTGGATTCCAAAGTCATCCCACACGCGATAGATGCGGTCTGCATTCTGCACACCCCATCCATAGCGGTTGTTCATCGCATAGAGCATCCCGGCATACGGATCGCCGCCACCCTCCAGCATCTGGCTGGTGTTCCCATAAAACAGGCCGCTGACTTCGGTGAAAATATAGTCGGCCGGCAGTTTGCGGCAATCAAAGCCCTCGCCGATCCACAGGCTATCCAGAAAAGGCAGGATACCAGCATAGATATTCATGCAGGCAGCGTCTCCGGCAAGCTCTTCCTCGTGATTCCACATATGCATATCGATAAGGCCCCCCACCCGATCCAGCACCTTGCGCGCCCGGCGCAGGGCGACTGCATCCAACGAGGTATCGTCAATATAGATACCCTTGATGCCGACGTGATCCACCAACCACTGCAAGCCCTCAATATAATAATTCTCGATTCTGGAATCCGGTTGGATGATAAAGGAGATATCGTTATCTCCCTTGTGTGGTCCGGAACTGTAATGCACCTGCCAGGCCGGGATAATATCCTGCCCAAAATAGCGGCGCAGCCAGGAACGGTCATGGAACCCAGTGTGACCCCGGCCCTTCTGCTGCAAAATGATTTCATTGCCAAAGGATTTATAGCAGAATACCTCCGCCGTGTGGTTGCTCATCTCCCGCGCTGTGTAATAAACGTTTACTCCGATCCCCTTTTCCGCTGCCACCCGCACAAAACGCCTGAGCCGTTCCGTTTCAATAAAGGGATAGTTGATATACGGGTGCAGCTCATTGCCATGGTGCACGTTGATCACATTCAGACCCGCTTTTTGAGCCTTTTTGAGGTGCTTATACTCTTTGCCCTTCATAGCGTTGCTGTGATAATACCGCACCGCATAGTGCTTTTTGTAATCAACCGGTTTATACGGCGTGAGGAAGAATTCATAACGGAAAACACGGCGTTCTCCTTTTTTCAGTGAAAAGCTTCCCGTGCATGCCTCAAACACGGCGCCGTTCGTGCCCTTTTTTACAGACATTTTGCCCAGCCCGTGATTATCCCAGGTCTCCACCGGACGCACAAGCGGAAGGTTGTGATAATAAATGTTGACCAGCGGCGTGCGATACTGCTCCGCCTTCAGGCGAATCATCGCACCGACGTTGATATTGCCCACATACATGCTGTCATGCCGCTGATCGTCCCAGCGGGTAGAAACGTCTGCAAAATCCCCGCCGCGTTTGCCGAGGCCAAAATTATAGGCGGCTGCGTATTCGCTGAAGGGAATGCGCAGAGATACCTCTGTTTCGCAATCCGCCAGGGCTGTAACCTCTGTATCGTATTCCAGATTACCCTCACAGTGGGCAATCAATCTGGTCTGCACCTGTAGCGCTTGACTCTCCCCCTGTGCCGACAGTAGCGCCCTCACGCCCTGATTCTCAACGGAAACCGGCCCATAGGACACCGCCTGCCCCTTCAGCGCAAAGGAAACCGGCGCGCACAGCAGATTGGCCTGCACCGTATCGGTCAAATTGACGCCTTCGTCGAAAAAGCTCTCCACCTGCTCCATCTGAAGGCCGTCTGCCAATCGGATCGTGCGGCCCAGCAAAACGAGTGTTTCACCATCCGTCTGAATGGGTAGAAAGGGAGGCGTAACCTCGTTATTCTGCGCGCGGGTGCTGTTGAGCCAGTTAAGGCGGGCGAGCCGCCACAGCTCGTCATACCCGTGGTTCTCCACCGGAGACGGTGTAACCTCAAACAACAGGCGAACCGTTGCGGTATCCGCGCCCTGTATCCGGATATGCGTTTCGTACGCTCCCGGCTCCAGAGTGGAAAAATCCACGCCGATATAGAGCGGATTGATCCGGTTCGCCTGCGTTTCATAGGGCCTGGAAAATTTTTGGCCGTATTTATCGACACCCTGTGTGTTGAAAACCGTCACACGGTCATGCAATCCTTCCGACGTGATCTCATAAGGCCCGGCGCAATCGCATAGCAGCAGCTGCACGACATAATATTCCTCCCGGCACACCTGAAAGGAAAAAACGCTCCCAGCCTGCAAGCCCTCCAACTCGTTAAAATCGTCAAACAGCTTGACCGGCTCCCCCCGGTCCTTTTGATAAACCTGCATATCCGATGCTCCCCCTCCGCCTTACCGCGCAAGCTTAATGAATCTGATCGTACAGCTTCAGGCCATCCTCTTCAAATGCGAGCACAATACCATCATGCTCTTTTGTGCCGTAAATTGCCGTATCCATCCGGTTCAAATTTTTACGCACCTGTGCATCTATCCCGTGAATTGTACTTGTCAATATTGCAATATCCGGTGAAAGCGCCTGTGCGAAACCCGCTGAGGTAGAGCCTGCATAACCGTGATGGCCAACCTTCAGCACATCCACATGGCCGATCTGCGGACCGAGCGCATCCTCAGTGCCATCCGCATTGTTGATATCACCCGCAAGGAACACGCGCTTTCCATCCTTCTCCACCAAGATACCAAGTGAATTTTCATTTTCCCCGCGCTGCTTCGGGCCCACGTAATCCTCTGTGTTGAAAAACGTGATGGTAAAATTCCCAAATGTAAAGCGTTCATCCGGAATCTTCTGGATTACCTGTACGCCGTGCGCATAGCAGGCATTTATCATCTGATCATAGACCTCCTGATTATCCCAGCTCTCCCTTTCGTATTCTGTGATCCACCGCGGCTGATACGCTTTTAAATAAGCCGTTTTCACCTGAACGGCCGGATCATTCAGAAGCGTGTCAAAGCCTCCCAGGTGATCCGAATGCGCGTGAGTGCCCACAATAAAATCCAGCGAAACATTTCCCTCTGCGTCCGAAGCGGCTTTTTTGAGGTAGGAAAGCACTTTTTCCTCATACCCGTCATATACAAGCCCCGGCAGATTACGCGGGTTATCGCTATCCTCAGCGGCGTCAATCAGGGCAAAATGGCCGGCGCTTTCCAGCAGGATAGCGTCCGCGCTCTGCGTATTTAAAAAGTGAATCCGATCCCCACCCGTACTTTCGGCCACCGGTGCAAAAGCATACCGGGAAGCATTGGCGGCCATACGAATCAGCGGCAGGCCGCAAACAAGCGCAACAACAGCCCCAATCCCAACGACCGCCGCAACAACTGCCGCGATCCATTTCTTTGCCCTTTTCTGTAACTGCATTTTTTAACCAGGCCCCTTTCAGCATTTAGGATGCAAGTGCATTTTAATCAATTCCTGATGAAAACGCAATCAACAATTCCGCATTTTCTATACAAAAATCGAAAATATCCATAAGCCCTTCCGTTATCGGGCGGAAAGCGCAAAAAGATCTCCAGCGTTTGGCTGGCTCACACGCGGCTTTTTTTGACACGCTTTGGGAATGCTATGCGTAATGGTCTGTCTGCAAGGAAAGGAGATAGAATAATGAAAGCTCTGATTACAGGCGCGAGCTCCGGCCTGGGGCGGGATATCGCGCGGGCTCTGGGCGACATGGGCTGCGAATTGATTTTAACCGCCCGCCGGGAGGAACGGCTGGTGGAGCTGAAGGAACGGCTGTCCGTCCCCACACAAGTTATTGAGGCCGATCTCGCCTCTGCGCGGGAATGTTTCTCTCTATATGACAGGGTGAAACAGGAACAGATTGATATTTTGGTGAACAACGCAGGCTTTGGCGTATTCGGAGCCTTCGACCAGACAGATTTAACACAGGAGCTAAGGCTCATTGATACCAATATACGGGCGGTGCACATCCTGACCAAGCTGTTTTTAAAGGATTTTATCTCTCGTAACAGCGGCTATATCCTCAATGTCTCTTCCGCCACGGCCTTTACCCCGGGGCCCATGATGGCGGCCTATTATGCCTCCAAGGCCTATATTCTCCACCTGACGCTCGCTATCTGGAAGGAGCTACAGAAAACCGGAAGCCTCGTCTCTATCAGCACACTGTGCCCGGGGCCTGTCAAAACGGAATTTGAGGAGCAGGCAGGTGTGACCTTTACCCCGCCGCACTACGCCAGCGGGCAAATTGCCCAGATTGCTGTAAAGCAAATGCTGGCGCGCAAAATGCTGATTGTACCCGGCGCGTCAATGAAGCTTGCCAAACTCTCCGCCCGGCTGCTGCCGGAACGCGCCAAGCTGGCGGTGGCGTACCGCCTTCAGCACCGCAGGGTTCCAGCCTCCGGCGCCATATCCCCTCCCGGCCAGCCGGGCTTACAAAGCGGTTTAGTTGGACGCCATTCGCCTGTTCCACCCGTTTCGTGAACCAGGTCAGGCTTTTTCAACCATCATTCAGGCAATGAGAAACAGCCTGTAAGACCCTAACTGGTCCTACAGGCTGCTACCCGGAAAACGGCCTTGATATCATCAGAGCCGTATACATAACCGCCGAAAAAGGCGGATCCCCTTTCGACAGGGGTGTTTTGTGCGAGACGGTTTCATCATCCCTGATACTTGGCCAACAGCCGCTCCAAATTCCCATGCAGAATCCATTCCCGCTCCTGCTGCGTCATTGGCACGAGCGAGAGCCTTTGCAGCTCCTCCTCCGGATTCCACATAGGGTAATCCGTGCCGAACAGCACATGATCCGCACCGAAAATATCAATCAGCTCCCGCACCTGATGCGGCGTCAGGACAAATTGGCTGCTGGAGGTATCCACATACACATTTTTCAGAGAGAGGCTCAGCGCGCCGTTTTCCCACTCGGAATAGCCGCCAAAATGCGCGGCAATCACATCGAGCTTAGGGAAGCGCTCCAGCACCCTGGCCAGCCGCCAGGGCTTGGAATACTCCGTGCGGCTGTCCCCCGTATGAATCAGCAGGGGCATTCGGCCCTCAATCGCCTCATAGATCGGAAAGGCCTTCTCCTCATCAATATAAAACTCCTGAAAATCCGGATGGAGCTTGACGCCGGTAAGCCCCATCTGAAGCGCCTGCTCCACCTGCTGCGCAATCCGCCCGCTATCCGGGTGAAGGGCGGCAAAGCCGATCAGGCGCTGCGGATGCAGCTCCACCTGGCTGGCAATAAAGCCGTTGATGGAATCTACCTGCCGCACCGTGGTGGCCACAGAGTGCACCACAAACCGATCCACCCCATATTGATCGCCCCAGCGCAGAAGGTTCGCCACCGTTCCGTCCGCCGCCATGGAGCAGCCGTAAAATTGGCCGATGTGCTCCGTCGCCTTCCGGGCGATTTTTTCCGGAAAAATATGCGCATGTGCGTCAATCACCATGGGAACGCCTTCCTTTCTGCGGCGCTTGCCGCCTTATGTCAGCGCCAGCTGCTCCCCTTCATCTTCAGCGCTGGGCAGAGCGCCTGCGGCAGGCAGATTCTTTGTGCGGTAACGGTGAGGCTTTGCAAACTCCCCTTCCCGATACTCCCGCACGCGCATGAGCTTTTGGCCGCGCCGGAGCGTCATCACCGCCACACCGATGGTATCCTTGGTCGATTTCGGAGAAATTGCGCCCGTATGCAGCAGCAGCAACCGGCCCGCGCTGGATTGCAGCACCAGCTCGCAATCCTCTGCGATAAACCGGGCGGCGGCCAGCGGCGCTTTATCGGAATAGGCTTTCACAAGCTTTTTGCGGTTCGTCTTGGTTGCATAGGCGGAAAGCTCCACCTTGGCGACCTTGCCATTCTCAAAGAAAAACAGCATAAAGCCGCTGTAATCCTTTGTGACGGCCATATAGATAATCCCTTCGCCCTCTTCCATACCCAGCTTGGCCGGGACAAAATCCCCGAGGACGCTTGCCTTTGTATCATCAAAATCGGAAACCCTCGCCTTGTACACCTGGCAATGGTTTGTGAAAAACAGAAGCTCACGGTTGTTGCTGGATTCCATGGTTTGTGTGAGCGCATCGCCATCCTTGAGCTTCTGCTCCCCGCTCATGCGCAGAGAAAGCGGCGTAATTTTTTTGAAATAGCCGTCGCGCGTGAGAAACAGGTGCACCGGGTAATCAGGAGTTTCCTCCTCTGCCTCGCTGACTGCGGCATCCGCCGCATAAATCAGTTCACTGCGGCGCGGCTGGCCGTATTTTTCCATCACATCCCGCAGCTCACGGATGATAATCTGTTGAATTTTTCGGCGGCTGGCAAGGATATCCTCCATTTCGGCAATCTCCTTCTCCAGCTTGCCGGTTTCCTCCGTCCGCTTGAGAATATACTCACGGTTTAAATGGCGCAGCCTGATCTCTGCCACATACTCCGCCTGCGTCTCGTCAATGCCGAAGCCGATCATCAAATTAGGGACGACCTCGCTCTCCTCCTCCGTCTGGCGGATGATCCGGATCGCTTTGTCAATATCCAGCAGGATTTTGGCAAGGCCCTGCAGCAGGTGCAGCTTCTCCTTGCTTTTGGTCAGATCATAATAGGTGCGCCTGCGCACGCACTCCACACGGAAGGCAATCCACTCATTGAGCAGCTCCTTCACACCGAGCACGCGCGGCACGCCCGCAATCAACACGTTAAAATTGCAGGAGAACGTATCCTCCAGCGGTGTGATGCGGAACAGCTTCTGCATCAGCTTATCCGGATCCACACCGCGCTTGAGATCAATGGTCAATTTCATGCCGGCGAGACCTGTTTCATCGCGTACATCGCTGATTTCGCGAATGACGCCCGCCTTGACGCGGTCAATGATTTTATCGATGATCGCTTCGATCGTGGCCGTCGGCGGGATCTGCGTAATATCGATACAGTTGTTCTCCCTATCGTAGGCATATTTCGACCGCACGCGGATGCCGCCGCGCCCGGTGCGGTAGATCTCCTCCATCTCCGCACGGTCATAGAGAATGAGGCCGCCGCCTGTAAAATCCGGCGCCTTCAGCGTATCGGCCACGTTGTGCTCTTCATCCTGCATCAGGGCGATTGCCGTCTCGCAGACCTCCCGCAGATTGAACGGGCAGATCGAGCTCGCCATGCCAACGGCAATCCCCGTATTCGCATTGACCAGAATCGAAGGGAAACTCACCGGCAGCAGTGTGGGCTCTTTCAGCTTGCCGTCATAATTATCCACGAAATCAACCGTATCCTTATCAATATCGCGGAACAGTTCATTGCAGATGGGATCAAGCTTTGCCTCTGTGTAACGGGAGGCGGCCCACTGCATATCGCGGGAATACGCCTTGCCAAAATTGCCCTTGGAATCGACATATGGGTGCAGCAGCGCCTCATACCCACGGGAAAGACGCACCATGGTGTCATAGATCGCCGCGTCGCCATGAGGGTTGAGCTTCATCGTGCTGCCGACGATATTCGCGGACTTGGTACGGGAACCGGTGAGAAGGCCCATCTTATACATAGTGTATAAAATTTTGCGATGAGAGGGCTTGAAACCGTCAATCTCCGGAATCGCACGGGATAGAATGACGCTCATCGCATAAGGCATATAATTTGTCTCCAGCGTCTGGGTAATACGCTGGTTAACAACCTCACCCGCGCCGAGGATATGGGCGTTGGCATTCCCCTCTATTTTCTTCTCAGCGCTTTTTTTGCTTTTCCTCGGAGCCATTCAACAATACATCCTTTCGCAAACGGATTGCCTGGGACGCCTCAGCTTACGTCCGTCAAATCGAGATACAGGTGCCCGTTATCCGCAATGTGCGTTTTGCGCGCCGCAAGATTATTGCCCAGCAACATATCAAACATCTGGGCCGTTACCTGTGCCGCATCGGGCTCAATTTTAATTAGCCTGCGCGTAGCCGGGTTCATTGTGGTCAGGCTCATCATATCCGCATCGTTTTCGCCCAGGCCCTTGGAGCGCTGGATATCCGGCTTTGGACGGCAATCCCCCAGCTCTGCCAGCACATCGGCCTTCTCCTTTTCCGTGTAAGCAAACCAGGTTTGGCCCTTGCAGTTGATCTCATACAAAGGGGATTCCGCAATGAATACCTTCCCTTCATCAATGAGCGTCGGCATCAAACGGTAAAGCATTGTGAGCACCAGCGTGCGAATCTGAAAGCCGTCTACATCCGCATCCGTGCAGATGATCACCTTGTTCCAGCGCAGCAGATCCAGATTGAAGGAGGAGAGCTCCTTGCTCGCCTTACTTTTGACCTCCACGCCGCAGCCAAGGATTTTGATGAGATCCGTAATAATTTCATTTTTAAAAATTTTATCATATTCACATTTTAAGCAATTCAAAATTTTACCGCGCAGTGGAATAATCGCCTGAAAATCCGGATCGCGCGCCTGCTTGCAGGAGCCGAGCGCCGAATCGCCCTCCACGATAAATAGCTCGCGCCGCGCAACGTCCTTGCTGCGGCAATCGACGAACTTGGCCACGCGGTTGGTCATGTCATTGGAGCTTTGCAGCGTTTTTTTCAGGTTTTGCCGCGTTGTCTCCGCCTTGATGCGGCTGCGCATATTGATGAGCACCTGCTCGGCAATCTTATCCGCCTCCAGGCGATTCTCAATAAAATAGACCTCCAACTGATGCCGCAGGAAATCCGTCATGGCCTCTTGAATGAATTTATTGGTGATCGCCTTTTTCGTCTGATTCTCATAAGAGGTCTGCGTGGAAAAAGAAGAGATCACAAGGATAAGACAATCCTCCACATCCTGGAAGCTGATCTTACTGTCGCTTTTCAGATATTTTCCGTTCTGCTTGAGATAAGCGTCAAGCTGGGAAACAAACGCGCTGCGCGCCGCCTTTTCCGGCGCGCCGCCATGCTCCAGAAAGCTGGAGTTGTGATAATATTCCTTGAGCTGCTTTTTGTTGGAAAAGCAAAGCGCAACGTTGATTTTCACCTTATAATCCGGCTTATCCGCGCGGTCGCGGCCTTTGCGCTCCGTCTGCCAAAATTGCACGCTGCTGAAAGCCTCTTCCCCTGCGAATTCCTTCACATAGTCAGAAATACCGTTCTCATAAAAATACTCGTAGGTTTCAAATCCCTTTTCCGTCTGATCGCGCAGTACAAAGCGCACGCCGGCATTGACGACGGCTTGCCGCAGGATCGTCTCCTGATAATACTCCAACGGAACATTGATATCAGTAAACACCTTGAGATCCGGCCGCCAGCGGATTGTGGAGCCGGTGCCCTTTTTGGCATAGGGCTCCTTGACCAGCTCGCCCGCAGGCTCACCGTGCTCAAAATGCATCTGATAACGCCATCCATCCCGGCACACCTGTGCATCCATATACTCTGAGGCATACTGTGTTGCACACAGGCCAAGCCCGTTCAGGCCGAGCGAATATTCATAGCTGCCGTCGCCATCATTGGTGTTGTATTTTCCGCCGGCATACAGCTCGCAAAACACAAGCTCCCAGTTATAGCGGCCCTCATTCTCATTGTAATCCATCGGGATACCGCGGCCAAAATCCTGCACCTCGATGGAGCCGTCGATATAACGGGTGACAATAATTTTATCCCCAAAGCCCTCGCGCGCCTCGTCGATGGAGTTGGAGAGAATTTCAAAAATGGAGTGCTCGCACCCCTCCAGCCCATCTGAACCAAAGATAACGGCCGGGCGCTTACGCACCCGGTCCGCCCCCTTGAGCGATGTGATATTTTCATTGCCATAGCTTGCTTTCTTTTTGGGCATAGAATCGGTCATCCTTTCACGGAAGGAGAAAATTTTTCACAGGTGGCACTGCCCTTACAGCGGGCCGCCACCTTTTCTGGAGAACAAAAATTTCCTTTTCTCAGAATACTACTTTACACGATATCTTGGGCCTGTGTCAAGGGGAAGGACAAGATAGCGTAGGGATAATG
>USBP01000022.1 GCA_900552985.1 uncultured Oscillospiraceae bacterium | reverse complement strand
CCGCATAGGCTGGCGCGCGCACAGGATGCACCGCCCCACCCTGCGGCTGGGCGTCTCCCGCAATTTCCATACGCTCCGTTTCACCGCTGAGCTCCACACAGGCGTCACCCAAAGCCACCGCCTGGCACAGCAGACGCACGCCTGCCCGCAGCTCCGCCTCAGAGAGAAGCCTGCGCTCTGCGGCCGTAGGCGGAGAGAGAGCTCCGGAGGCCTTGACGCGGCACCTCCCGCAACGCCCCGCCCCCCCGCAGGGGAGCGTGACAAAAAGGCCCGGCTGCGCCAAGGCCTGAGGCAATGGCGTGCCGGGCTCCACAGAGAACGCTATTTGCTTTGCGCCTGTTTTCACAGTCAGCTTCATAACGGTTCGTCTCACACGTTACCAGAATAGTTCGGCGCTTCCTTGGTGATGAAAACATCATGCGGATGGCTTTCAATCAGGCCGGCGCTGGTGATGCGTACAAACTGCGCCTTGCTCTGCAGCTCGCTGATATTTTTGCAGCCGCAGTAGCCCATGCCGGCGCGCAGGCCGCCCAGCATCTGGAAGATCGTATCAGACAAAAGCCCCTTATAGGGGACGCGGCCCTCAACGCCCTCGGGCACCAGCTTGCGGTTATCCTGCTGGAAATAACGATCCTTGCTGCCCTGATTCATCGCGCCAATGCTGCCCATGCCGCGATACACCTTGAATTGGCGGCCCTGATAAATCTCACTGTCGCCCGGCGACTCCTCGCAGCCTGCAACCAGAGAGCCCATCATCACCACGTTTGCCCCGGCGGCGAGCGCCTTGACAATTTCACCGGAATATTTGATGCCGCCGTCCGCAATGACCGGGATGTCATATTTTGCGGCGACGCAGGCGGAATCATAGATTGCCGTAATCTGCGGCACACCGATACCGGCCACCACGCGCGTGGTGCAGATGGAGCCGGGGCCGATACCCACCTTGACGGCGTCTGCGCCGGCATCAATGAGCGCGCGGGTGCCCTCGGCGGTGGCAACATTGCCTGCAATCAGGGAAACGTTCGGGAAAGCGGCTTTCACCTTACTGACCGATTTCAGGATGTTTTCACTGTGGCCGTGCGCGGAATCCAGCACCAGCGCATCCACCTGCGCCTCTACCAGCGCGCCGGCGCGTTCGAGCATATCGTTCGTCACGCCGATGGCGGCGGCGCACAGCAGCCTGCCGCTCTGATCCCGCGCGGAGTTGGGGTACTGCACGCTCTTCTCAATATCCTTGATGGTAATCAGACCACGCAGATAGCCCTCGTCATCGATCAGCGGGAGCTTTTCGATCTTGTGCCGCATAAGGATCTGCTTTGCCTCCATCAACGTTGTGCCCACGTGAGAGGTCACGAGGTTATCCTTCGTCATAACCTCTTCAATGCGGACGTTAAAGTCCGTCATAAACCGCAGGTCGCGGTTGGTGAGGATACCGACGAGCTTGCCATCCCGGCAGATCGGCACGCCGGAGATCTTATATTTGTTCATCAGGTCGAGCGCTTCATAGACGTAATGGTCGGGCGACAGGAAGAACGGGTTGACGATGACGCCGTTTTCAGAGCGCTTGACCTTATCAACCTCCTGCACCTGCTGCTCAATGGTCATGTTTTTGTGAATGACGCCGATGCCGCCCTCGCGCGCAATGGCGATGGCCATGCGGGATTCCGTCACGGTATCCATCGCGGCCGTCATCATCGGTGTATTCAGGAGGATATTTTTTGTCAGCCTGGTTGAAACATCCACCTGATTGGGCAGCACATCCGAATGGGCCGGGATGAGCAGCACATCGTCAAAGGTAAGGCCTTCCTTGACGAACTTCTCCTCTGCATTCAAAAGAAGCATGTTTCGACCTCCTCAAAGTTATATATTAATTGATTTATTATAGCATTGCGCGGGCGCCAATTGCAAGCGCATTTCGACCGAATTAGAGCGCTCCTGCTCCTGTTTTTTGGATATGGGCACAAAAGGCCGCGCAAGCGGCCCCCCTTATGACTGCAATCACCGTAACGGCTCCGGAACCCGCATTTTATTTGTTAAAAAGTTGGACAAGTTGGAGCGTAAAACAAAAAGTTTCCGAAAAATAATTGTTAATATTTTAACAATCTATTGACTTTTCTCCTTGCTTCTCGATATAATAAAGAACAAATACGCACCCTATGAGGAACTTGTTGGAGGTAATGAAAGAATGGCAAGGGTTTATAATTTTTCCGCCGGCCCGTCCATGCTGCCGGAAGAGGTGCTGCGCCGCGCAGCCGCTGAAATGCTGGATTATGAGGGCACTGGCCAATCCGTAATGGAGATGTCCCATCGTTCAAAGGAATACGAGGGCATCATCCGCGGGGCGGAGAGCCTGCTGCGGGAGCTGATGAACATCCCCGAGAATTATAAGGTTCTCTTCCTGCAGGGCGGTGCTTCCACACAGTTTGCCGCCATCCCGCTCAACCTGATGAATGGAAGCGGCAAAGCGGATTATGTCATCACCGGCCAGTGGGCAAACAAGGCTTACAAGGAAGCCTGCAAGTATGGCGATGCGCACGTGGTCGCCTCTTCGAAGGATAAAACCTTCTCATACATCCCAAAGCTGAATCCGGCTGATTTCACACCGGATGCTGACTACTTCTATATCTGCATGAACAACACAATCTACGGCACAGTATATCATGAGCTGCCGGATACCGGCGACGTGCCGCTGGTGGCGGATATTTCCTCCTGCTTCCTTTCCGAGCCGTTGGATGTCACCAAATTCGGGCTGCTTTACGGCGGAGCGCAGAAAAATGTTGCGCCGGCCGGCCTGACAATCGTGATCGTCCGTGAGGATCTGCTTGGCAAGGCGCGCGATATCACACCTACCATGCTGGACTATAAGGTGCATGCGGATAATGGCTCTATGTACAACACGCCGCCCTGCTACACCATTTATATCTGCAAGCTGGTTTTGGAATGGATCAAATCCCTCGGCGGTCTTGAGGCCATGAAGGAGCGTAATGTCAAAAAGGCCAAGGTGCTCTATGACTTCCTGGACGAAAGCAAGATGTTCCGCGGCACGGTTGTCCCGGAGGATCGCTCCCTGATGAACGTCCCCTTCGTGACGGATAGCGATGAGCTCAACGCAAAATTCATCAAGGAGGCCACGGCGGCGGGGTTTGTCAACCTCAAGGGCCACCGCACCGTCGGCGGCATGCGCGCCTCCATCTACAACGCCATGCCCATTGAGGGTGTGGAAAAGCTGGTTGCCTTCATGAAGAAATTTGAGGCGGAGAACCAGTAAGCCCCGCAATGCAGCAACTTTATTTTTAGAAAGTGAGAACGAGATCATGTATCAGATCCTTACCTTAAATAAAATTTCCGCCACGGGGTTAGACCGCCTCCCGGCGGATCAATATGCTCACGGCAATGAAATTGCACAGCCGGATGCTGTCATGGTGCGCTCCGCCTCCATGCACGACATGGCGCTCGACCCCAAAACCGTAGCGATTGCGCGTGCCGGTGCGGGCGTGAACAATATTCCGGTGGATGCATGCAGCGAACAGGGCGTCGTTGTGTTCAACACGCCGGGTGCAAATGCCAACGCTGTCAAGGAGCTGGTGCTCTGCGCACTGCTGCTCACCTCCCGCAAGATCGTCCCTGCGATCGACTGGTGCAAAACGCTCAAGGGCGAGGGAGATGCGGTCGGCAAGCTCGTGGAGAAGGGGAAATCCGCTTTTACCGGCCCGGAGATCAAAGGCAAAACGCTCGGGGTTGTCGGCTTGGGCGCAATCGGCATTCTGGTGGCCAACGCCGCAAAAAGCCTCGGTATGCGCGTCTATGGCTATGACCCGTACCTTTCCGTCGACGCTGCGTGGAGCCTCTCCCGCGATATCAAGCACGCCACCAGCCTCGATGACATTTTCGCAAACTGCGATTATATCACTGTTCACGTGCCGTTGACGGACGAAACGCGCGGCTTGGTCAGCAAGGATTCCATCGCCAAGATGAAGGATGGCGTGCGCATTCTGAATTTTGCACGCGGCGACCTGGTAAATTCCGCAGATATTTTGGAGGCGTTGCGCAGCGGGAAGGTTGCCGCCTATGCGACGGATTTCCCCTCCGATGAGCTGATTGGGGAGAGCGGCGTCATCGCAATCCCACACCTTGGCGCCTCCACTCCGGAATCGGAGGACAACTGCGCAGCTATGGCAGCGGATGAGCTCCGAGATTATCTGGAGGAAGGCATCATCCGTAATTCCGTCAACTTCCCGAATGTTTCGCTGCCCCGCAGCGCGGAAACCCGCATCTGCCTGATCCACAAAAACGTTCCCAGCATGCTCAACCAGATCACAGCGACGTTGACGGAGAAAAACGTCAATATCGATAACATGATTAACAAATCCAAAAAGGCGTTCGCCTATACGGCAATCGATACAAACGACGCGATTGACGATGATACGCTGACCGCCCTCAGCGCAATTGAGGGGATTGTGCGCGTGCGCGTGATCCGGTAACTGCTTTCTATTTTTAACCTGCCAAAAAGCAGGCCGCGAAAGTGAAAATCCTATGCCGTATAAAACCAGGCCATATCGGCTCCTTGCCTCGTATGGCCTGGTTTTTATCATATTCCCTTTTCACAGCAGAGAAATGGACCTTTCATGCAAAATTCCTTTGCTTTTTTCATACAAATCTGATAGACTAATAAAAGTGCCATATCAATCAGGAAAGGGGGTTGCAAATGCATAAAATCACAAATAAACATGTCGGCGTTTTTTCTTTTATTGGGAATAATATTGTGATGTTTCTCTTCACTCTGGCGTTTGGCGCATTGATTACCTCGCGGGGGATCGACCTCTCCGCCGTTACGCCCACAAAGATTTTTTTCTCTGCCATGTATCTGGGCCTTGTTTTCGTGGTGTCTAGTGTATGCGGCTATCATAATAACCACGGCGGGCTGATCGCTTTGCTGCTGGTTTCCTTTTATCCTATTATCGGAACAATCGGCTCAACGCTGGCCGTGCAGGCGGGCGTCAGTCTGTCGGGTGCAGCGATTCCGTTTTATTTTGTGTTCCTGTTGGGCAGCACGCCCCTTATGCCGGTGATGGCCGCGGCCAATCTGACGCGCTTTTACGGTATGGAGCTGCTGGCGGTTTTCCTCGCACAGAGCCTTTTAATCGTAGCGGTGTGGCTGGCAGCCAGAGCCTGGCGCAAAATGAAGCAGAAGCTGGGCATTGACGAAAAAGCGGATAACGCTATGAAGGTTTAAAACAAATAAAAACATACGCTGCGGGAGAAGCCATATTTCTCCCGCAGCGTTTTTTATGCAGTGAAGCCTTCCCCCATGCCCACTTCGTCCTCCGTTTCGCCCACAGGATTAACCCTGGCTGTTTCCAGCTCCGGGCTGCACGGCACAGGCAAAAATCCGCCATCCCCTTGAAGCGGCAGATTGATTCCGCTGAGCGTTATCGCTCCTGAGCATCAGCTCTTTTGTATCTCCACGCCTGCCTGATCCGGTTGCCACGGGCAGAGTTCTGAAATCCGCTTCAAAAGGCGCAGCAGTTCGCGTGCGTCCTCCTCCCCCAGCTGCTCGATCATCTGGTGGGCGGCCGCAAGGAAGCTTCTGCGCGCCTGCCCCAAGGCTGCCCGGCCATCTGGCGTGAGCATAAGATAAACAAAGCGGCGATCCCGCTTGGCCGAGAGCTTGATGACATATCCCTGCTCCTCCAAGTCGTTGACCATGCGGGTCACGGCCGGCCTGGAGATGCGCAGCCGCTCACCCAGCATGGAGATCGTGACGCCCGGTGTCTCCTGCTGCTCACGGTTCATCTCATCGATTAAAAACAGGGCCGCATAAGCGCCGCGCGGCATGCTGGCAGCCTGCAACAGATGATGCAGGCTGTATCTCACCTCAAACATCGCTTCGAGCAGCGCGCGTTCCAACGCCTCCATGCCAGGCGCCCCCTTTTCATAAATAATTGCATTTGTTAATTAATTTTAGTCTATTCCTTTTTTCGGGTTGTGTCAATACAAAAAGGCATAGAGATTGCATCCCGCAAAGTCCTTGAATGTAAACGAACTGTAAAGAATGAAAAAGGTCCTCCCTTTCGTCTTGACACATGGCTTGCAGACACTATAATAACAATTGATTATGTTAACTATTGAAAGGGGCGCAACAATAGCGTATCCCCAGAAAGGGTGGTCGAATGAAAAGGCTGCTGCACTATGCAAAGCCCTATGTTCTGCCGATTCTGTTCTGCGTCATCCTGCTATTTACGCAGGCGGTGTGCGATCTAAACCTGCCCAACCTGATGTCCGATATTGTCAATACGGGCATCCAGCAGGGCGGTATCTCCGAACAGACACCGAAAGCGCTCAGCCGGAAGGGGCTCGATTTTTTTGAATCCCTGATGACACAGCAGGATAAAGCGCAGATGGAGGCAAGCTACACAACCATACAGCCCCGCTCGCAGCAGGCGCGGCAATATGAAGAGGAATACCCCCTGCTGAAGCAGGAGGCGGTTGCCATCCTCACCGCAGAGGATGATTCTGCCGCTGCTGCAGCATATGGCCGCAGCATGGCAACGCTGATGGCCCTGCTGCAAGCGCAGGCAAAAGCGTCCGGCCACTCCGTTTCGATGGACGAAACCGATCTTTCCGCGATGGATGTTTCCCAGCTTTACGCAATGGGGGCCCTGCTGCAAACAATGCCGCAGCAGCTCCAGCAGGCGCAGCAGGCTGCGTCCGGCTCAGACGACGCCATCGGCTCCCAAATGGGCGTAGTGATGACCAAATTGCTCTATCAGGAGCTGGGGGTAGATACGGATGCAGTCGAACGCGATTACATTCTGCTTACCGGCTTAAAAATGTTGCTGATGACACTCGGCATGGTGCTCAGCGTGATCGGCGTCACCTTCTGCTCAGCGCGGTTTGCCGCAGGCATCTGCCGCGATATGCGCCACGATGTGTTTGAGAAGGTCACTGCCTTTTCCAGCGGGGAATTTGACCAGTTCTCCACCGCCTCCCTCATCACAAGGACGACCAATGATATCACACAGATCCAGTTTCTCCTTGTGATGGTGCCGCGCACCCTGCTCTATGCGCCGATCATCGGCGCCGGCGGTGTTGTGATGGCGCTTTCAAAAAGCGCCTCCATGAGCTGGATCATCGCGGTGTGCGTGCTGGTGCTGATCGGCTTTATCGCCGTGATTTATGCGGCCGTGATGCCAAAATTTAAGCTTGTGCAAAAGCTGGTGGACCGGCTAAACTTGGTTGTGCGCGAGCATTTGAGCGGCATGATGGTCATCCGTGCCTTTGGTACGCAGCAATATGAAGAGGATCGTTTTGAAACAGCCAACCGCAACCTTACCCGGAACTACCGCTTTGTCAGCCGCGTCACTGCCTTTATGATGCCGGCCATGATGTTCCTGATGAATTTGATGTCGCTTGTAATCGTCTGGGTCGGTGGACATCAAATCGAGCAGGCCACCATGCAGGTGGGCGATATGATGGCTTTCATGCAATATGCAATGCAGATTGTCATGGCGTTTTTGATGATTTGCATGACCTTTATCCTCATGCCGCGCGCCGCAGTATCTGTCAACCGCGTCGCCGAGGTGCTCTCCACAGAGCCCTCCGTTCGGGACGCTACACAGACCGTATCGCTCGGTGCGCACCCACGGGGGGAAATCACCTTCCGCGACGTCAGCTTTCGCTATGAGAATGCGGAGGAGGATGTCATCAGTCACATCTCCTTCACGGCAAAGCCCGGTGAAACCACCGCCTTCATCGGCTCGACCGGCTCCGGCAAATCAACGCTGATTAACCTCATTCCCCGTTTTTATGACGTAACAGCGGGCGAAATTCTCTTCGACGGCATTGATATCCGCAAGCTTCCGCTTCATGAGCTGCGTGAGAAAATCGGCTTTGTTCCGCAAAAGGGCGTTCTCTTTTCAGGCGATATCGCTTCCAACCTGCGCTACGGAGCGCCCAATGCCAGCGATGAGGAGATCACGCTTGCCGCAAGCATCGCACAGGCGCAGGAGTTCATTCAAGAAAAGCCAGAGGGGATGCATGCGCCGATCGCCCAAGGCGGTGGGAACGTCTCCGGCGGCCAAAAGCAGCGGCTGTCCATCGCGCGTGCTCTCGCAAAAAAGGCGCCCGTTTACATTTTTGACGACAGCTTTTCTGCGCTGGATTTCAAAACAGACGCCGCTCTGCGGTGCGCCCTGCGGGAGCATACAGGCGGTTCCACCGTGCTGATTGTAGCTCAGCGTGTGAGCACCATTATGAACGCACAGCAGATCATTGTGCTGGATGAGGGAAAAATCGCCGGAAAGGGCACGCACAAGGAGCTGCTGCAAACCTGCCCGGCCTACCGCGAGATCGCGCAATCCCAGCTGTCAAAGGAGGAATTGGAATGAGAGGACCCGGACCGCATCATGGGCCCGGCGCCATGGCGCACGGCAGGCCCAAGGTAAAGGATTTCAAGGGCACAATGCGGCAGTTGCTGCGATATCTCAGCCGTTATAAAATCCGTCTGATCCTTGTGATGCTTTTCGCCGTTGCCTCCACCATCTTCACTATTGTGGGGCCCAAGGTGCTCGGCAATGCAACCACGGAGCTTTTTAATGGCATCATGGGCAAAATCACTGGCGCAGGCGCGGGCATTGACTTTGGCGCCATCGCGAGCATTTTGCTGACGCTGCTCGCCCTGTATCTGGTCAGCCTGTTTTTTTCCTACGGCCAGGGCTGGATCATGACCGGAATTACCATGGAAGTCACCTATAACCTGCGCAACGATATCGTACAGAAAATCAACCGAATGCCACTGAGTTATTTTGATCGCGTCACACACGGCGAAGTGCTCTCCCGCGTGACCAACGATGTCGACACGCTCAGCCAATCGCTTAACCAGAGCATTACGCAGCTCATCACCTCCGCCACAACGCTGATCGGCATCCTCGTGATGATGCTCTCCATCAGCTGGCAGTTAACGCTCGTGGCGCTTTGCATCCTGCCGCTTTCTCTCCTTTTTGTGCTGCAAATCGTCAAACGGTCGCAAAAATATTTTGCGCAGCAGCAATCCTATCTGGGCCATGTAAACGGCCATGTGGAGGAGATGTACGGCGGCCATACGGTGATGAAGGCCTTCAATGGCGAGGCGGCGGCAGTGAAAACCTTTGATGAATATAATGGCACGTTGTACGAATCCGCTTGGAAATCGCAATTTCTCTCCGGCATCATGATGCCTGTTATGAATTTTATCGGCAATCTGGGCTGGGTAGCTGTGTGTATCCTCGGCGCGTGGCGGGCGGCGCATGGCGCGATGACGGTGGGCGATATTCAAGCGTTCATGCAGTATGTCCGCCAGTTCACCATGCCCATTAATCAGCTGGCTAATTCCAGCAATGTCTTACAGCAGACCGCGGCCGCGGCCGAGCGCGTGTTTGAATTCCTCGCAGAGCCGGAGGAGGCAAAGGAACAGGTCGCCGTGCATATTAACACGCGGGATGATGTGCCGGATACCGACAGCCTCATTCACATCCAGGGCAGCGTCCAGTTTGCCCATGTAAAATTTGGCTATTCGCCCGATAAAATCATCATCCATGACTTTTGCGCTAATATCAGGTCTGGCCAGAAGGTCGCGATTGTAGGCCCCACCGGGGCCGGCAAAACCACCATTGTCAAGCTGCTGATGCGGTTTTACGATGTAAACGAGGGCGCTATCCTTGTTGACGGCTATGACATCCGCAATTTTTCCCGCAATGAGCTGCGCTCGGTTTTCGGCATGGTTTTGCAGGACACCTGGCTGTATAACGGCACCATCCGGGATAATATACGCTATGGCAAGCTGGACGCAACCGATGAAGAGGTGGTCGCCGCTGCAAAGGCCGCTCAGGTGCATCATTTTGTGAAAACGTTGCCCGGCGGCTATGACATGGTGCTCAACGAGGAGGCCAGCAATGTCTCCCAGGGCCAGAAGCAGCTGCTGACGATCGCGCGCGCCATCCTCTCCGACCCAAAAGTGCTCATTTTAGACGAGGCCACCAGCTCTGTCGATACGCGTACGGAGCTGCTCATCCAAAAGGCGATGGATCACCTGATGGAAGGGCGCACAAGCTTTATCATCGCCCACCGGCTCTCCACCATACGAGATGCGGATCGAATCCTCTGCATGCGTGACGGCGATATTGTGGAACAGGGCACGCACGATGACCTGATGGCGCATGGAGGCTTTTATGCCCAGCTCTATAACAGTCAGTTTGAACATCCCTCCACACAGGACGCCTCCTGACTGCCAAAGGAACAATGCAATGCCCCGCCGGAGGGAAGATCACACTCTCTCCGGCGGGCGCTGCGTATTGCTCCACGCATCGCAAAAACGCCATATAGGCGAGCAGGCCAAAGCTGCAACCGGCGGCCCCACAGATTTTCCTACAAATCTGCGTTTTCTCTTGACAAGCAGCTCATTTATGTTATAATAGATTTCGCAATTTGTGCGGATGTAGCTCATCTGGTAGAGCGCCACCTTGCCAAGGTGGAGGTAG
>USBP01000021.1 GCA_900552985.1 uncultured Oscillospiraceae bacterium | reverse complement strand
CAGCCTCACAGCCGCTTTCAATATCCTCCTTATGCGTCAGCCCGGGATCCCGCAAATGCACATGCATATCCACAAGCCCCGGAGCAAGGCACAGGCCATCCGCATCCAGCGTGCGGCAGCCCCGGCCGGAGAGAGACGGCCCGATTTGAGAAATACGGCCGTTTTCCAACAGGATATCGCCGGTATCATCCACTCCGGCAGAACGATCCAGCATATGCGCGTGACGGATCAGCCATTCAGACATTGTACGCCTCCCGCTTTACTCCAGCTCAATCATGCGAGCTATATCATCATTGTTTTTATCGGTTCAAACCGCTCAGCGCGTTTTCAATCGCCTGACCTGCCTGGCCCAGCGCGTTGGAAACCGCTTCCCCCGCCTGACCCAGTGCATCGGAAACATTGCCGGCGATTCCACCTAACAGCCCTGCGGCGCCGCACGAGGTGCACTCCTCAGGCAGATCGGTAATCTTATACCAGCCCTTGGCCTTTGAGGCACAGCTTGGGGAAGCAAGGAGCCCGGTCTTTGTGCAGTATTCCTTCTCCACGGTCAGGCCGCTCTTTTCAAACTCCTTTGTCGGCAGATCCTTATGGATACGCTCAAAAACTTTGTTGAACAAAATTGCAGAGGGGTTGACATCCTCTGACACGGAGATATAAGCCGGCGTATCATATCCATACCAGGTCGCGGAAATATAATAAGGCGTGCCCCCCACAAACCAGCGATCCTTCTGGTCCGTTGTCGTACCGGTCTTTGCAATCGTCTGGAACCCGCTGACTGCGTTGGCCTTTGTTGTACCATACCAGGTGTTGGCCTGTAAAAGCTCGCACATCACGTCGGCTGTATCCGGCTCCAATACTTTTTCGCCCTTGACAGAGGTCTGCAAAAGCGTTTCCGTCCCCGAGCTGTTGGTCACCTTATAGTAGCAATACGGCTCATAATAGGTGCCGCCGTTGCCGAATGCCGCAAAGGCAGCCGCCATATCCAACGTGGTGACACCCTGTGTGAACGCACCGGTGACAAGCGGCGCCCAATCTTCATCCGCATCCTCCAGCGTAGAGATATGGAAACGGTCGCGCAGGTATTCAAAGGAGGTCTGCACTGTTACCTTCTCCAAAATGCGGGCAGGCACGGTGTTCAAAGAGCGCATCAGCGCATATTGCAGCGGGTGCAGCTGGCCGTCGCCCGGGTCATTGCCATAATTGACGGGCCATGGCTTCCCATCAACATAGCGGGAGGCGGAATCCTCGATCATCGAGGACCAGTTAAACAGGTTATTTTCAATTGCCGGGGCATAAATACTCAGCGGCTTAATCGAGGAACCGGGCTGGCGTTTGGAGGAAACCGCACGGTTGAGCCCGCGGTTCTGCGTCTTTTCGCCTGCACCGCCCACAATCCCTACAATACGGCCCTTATAATCCATCACCGTCATGGCGGCCTGTATATTTTTGTTCATCATGTTGTTGCGGTTGGTAAAAATGGCCTCCATATCCTCCTGAACCTCTGGCACCATTGCGGTGTAGATTTTCAAGCCGCCGTAATAGACACGCTGGAATGCCTGCTGCTCCGTCAGGCCGTATTGCTCCATGAGGTCGTCGATCACCTGATCGACCACATAATCGACATAATAGCTCTGGATGGTGACCTCTGTCTGCTCCGGTTCCTCCTCATCCTCGTGCGCTGCCTTGTATTCCTCGCTATTGGTGAACACAAGCTTATAGTTGAGGGCTTCGTCATACTCCTCCTGCGAGATTTCCCCCTCTTCCAGCAGCACGCCAAGGCCATATTTCTGGCGTGCCTTATTATCCTCTGGATTGATAAGAGGGTCGTAGGCATAAGGGTACTGCGTAATTCCAAGCAGCGCTGTGCACTCTGCAAGGTTCAACTCGCTAACATCCTTGCCATAATATTTTTCCGCCGCCGTTTTCACGCCATAGCAGCCCTCGCCGAGATAAATGGTATTGAGATACGCTTCCAGAATTTCATCCTTGGAATAGTGGCGCTCCAGATTCAACGCATAAAGAATCTCGTTAAATTTGCGGACAATGGTAACCTCTTTATCACCCGTCAGGTTTTTGATCAATTGTTGGGTAATCGTGGAACCGCCCTGCGACATACCGTGCTTTACAATCGCGGAAGCCGTCCGAAACCAGTCGACGCCGTTATGCTTTTCAAACCGCTTATCCTCGATGGCAATCGCAGCCTGTTTCATTTCCTCCGGCATTTCGGAAAGGCTGACCCAAATACGGTTTTCCGAGCCATGCAGGCGGGTTACCTCCACTGGCTCCTGCTTTTCGTTATAGGCATACACAATGGTGGTCTGATTCTGATTTGCTTTGTAATCATCCAAATCAATCGCGGGATCGCCATAGGTAAACGCGATTATATAAATCAGCACCGTTGAACCGACAATCAGGCAGGTCAGGCCCAGCGTTGCCAAAATGCCGAGCAGCACCTTCACAGGGGTAGAAAGGTTCCTTCCCTTCCCCTTCCGTCTGCCTGGCTTCTGCGCACGGGAGGCCTGTCCCTTCTTTTTATGGGCTGATCCGGCATTGCCGGCCGGCCTTTTCACAGGCTGAGAATTTCGTGGATCATGATTCATAAAATTCGCTGCCTCCTTTTCTATTCCGTTATTATAGCATACTTTCCCGGAAAAGTTTAGTTGTTTTTAAAATTTCCAAACAGCATAAAACGCTGTGCCATCATTCCATTCCCTGGTATAAAAGATGCCAAAAATGTGAAAAATAATAGCGATGACGGCAAGAGAACCCAAAAGCATCTATATCGCCGCAGCAGGTTACCAGACCTGTGCCTCCCCAGCTTCCGATCCCCCCTCCCTATGGAAGGCACTGGCGTCGGCGTATAGATATCGTATTTCCTATGCCCGCATGATGAACGCAATCAAAGCTGATTTATAAAAAAAGAGGAGGTCATCCTGAATATGATCCAAAAGGGTATCCGTTTCTTCTGTGTGATCTGCCTTGTGTTTTCCGCCGCGTTTTTGACAACAGACGCGATACGCGCCTCTGTGGCAGATGCCGGTCTTTCCGGCAATTCGCAGGCGACTGCCCAAGCGCCTTACTGGCTTGGTATCCATCAAGGAAAGGTCGCATCCTTTCAGGCAGGGCATGCGGAGCCTCTGGAAGTATTCGATATTTATTTGTCAAGCCTTCCCAAGGTCAACCAGCAGGAGCTTCTGCGAGGCATCCCTGCACAAAACCGGAGGGAACTGCAAAGGTTGATTGAAGACTATACAAGCTAGGAACGCCCCATATGACAACAAGCCGCTGTATGATGTAGAAAGCCATCATACAGCGGCTTGTAAAATCATCCTTTCCTGCATCCATACAATCAGGCGAACAGCTTTGCGAGCCCGCCAAACACGCCGTATACAACCAGGGACATAATGATCCCGGCCACCAAAACGCCCAGCGCAATAATCGGAAGGGATTTTTTGATGCGTAAATCCAGAAGAGCGGCGATAAGCGAACCCGTCCAACCTCCGGTGCCCGGCAACGGTATTGCGACAAAAATCAACAAGCCCCATTCCTTATATTTTTCGATTTTGTCACTCTTATTCATGGAACGCGCTTCCAGCTTGTCGATAATCCTCGACCAACGCGGGAAGCGGCGCAGCCAGGCAAAAATCTTTTTAATGAATAATAGAATAAAAGGAATCGGCACCATGTTGCCAATAAAAGAGATAATAAACGCTGAAAGGAACGGGACATCCAGCAGCTTAGCCACAATCATGCCGCCCCTGAGCTCCAGAACCGGGAACAGAGACACGATAAAAACGATCAACTCATTGGGGATTTTATTTTGCAAAAAATCCACAAAATACTGTGCCAGCGTTTCCGCCATTGTACAACCTCATTTCAACAATTTGTTCCGCCATCCAGCGACCGGTGCTCCAACAAAAAACGATTCGCCTTTACGAGCGTCGCTTTATCGTTTTCATAATTCAAAAGCTTCAGCGCTTTTTCGTAGGGAAGCCAAACGGAATCCTCAATCTCCTCCTGCTGGATAACCGTCCTGCGCTCCTGTGTACTCGCCAAAAAAATAACAACCGACTTTTCCACCTTGCCCTGTATGGTATATTCTGAATGGGAAGAAAATTCCGGTTGCAGCTTAATATGAATTCCGGTTTCCTCCAGAACCTCCCGTTTGGCGGTATCCTCCTGCGTTTCGCCTTTCTCCATATGTCCCTTTGGAAAGCCCCAGTGTGCGCTTCTTTTATTCTTAATCAACAGATACAGGCTGCGGCCGGCCTCCATGCGGTATACAACAGCGCCGCAGGAACGCTCGTAGAGACATTCCAGCGTATAGCCATAATACCCTTCGGCAAAATCAATCGCTTCTCTAATTTCATTCTCAATAAAGCGTTTGCTCTTTGGCGCCGCAACCCAGACAATCCCTTTATGCCGTTCCCGCCGTACGATTGCAATAACGCGGCCGTCAAACTCCCTGACCGGGTGATCGATGCCCATAATATAAACGCCCTGCGCTTCTCCATTGATCCCCGTGACACCCTGTGCATAACCAAAATTCAAGCGATAAGTAAAGGAAAAGCGGGGATGCTTTGCCCCGACTGGACGCTCAATTTTTACTCTTACATATTTTCCTAACATCCGTGCTTGCTTCTTCCCCCCTCTGTTTATCCAGTAAGTATAAGATGCCGGCCTTTGCAGCCTCGGGCCGACTTGAAACATCATCGACGCCGCACGAAAGCCCTGCCCGCCAATAGCGGGCCCCTTCTCCGAAGCTGGCGCTGTTTCTTTTTTATTATACTGGTTTCTCTTTCCTGTGGCAAGTATTTTTCACCATTCACTTCACTACATATTCGTTTCCGACTTGCCCTTTCGTGAAAAAGAAGGTAAAATGCAAAACTGTATCCACGTAATTGGCCGCCGCATGTGGTCTGCGAAAGGAAGGAGGAATCCCGATTGCAAACGCTGTATATCAGCGATCTGGATGGAACACTGCTCACACCGGACTGCACACTTTCTGACCAGAGCGCTCAAATCCTGAACCGATTGATCCAGAAGGGGCTGCTTTTCTCCATTGCAACCGCCAGAAGCGCCAGCAGCGCTATGCCATTGCTGGCAAAGCTGCAGCTGCGCCTGCCTGTGATTTTAATGAACGGCGCAGTTTTATATGATCCTGTGAAGAAACGGACGGCTTCCGTCGCGCCTATCGCTCCGGTTGCCGCGCAACAGGCTCTGGCTGTTTTTGCGCGGCATGGCCAGCACCCATTTTTTACCCAACTGCGCAACGGGGGGTTAGAGGTGTGTTTCACAGAGCTTAAACCGGGCCGGAACCGGGAATACTATGAAGAGCGCAAAAATGCACCGGATAAAAAATTCCGCCCTGTAGCGCGGCTGGAGATCACGCCGACAGCCGATCCTGTTTATTTTGCCCTGTTTGGCAGCCGCCATGCGCTCTCCCCCATTGTGCAGGAGCTGAGCGGCATTAAGGGCCTGTCTCATGTTTTTTACAGAGACACCTACTCTGACGACTGGTTGATCGAAGCCTTCAGCGGCAAGGCCAGCAAACCTGCGGGCGCCATCCAGCTGTTAAAACAAACCGGCGCGCAACAGCTCATTTCTTTTGGCGATAATCTCAATGACCTGCCGCTGTTTCAAGCCTCTGATGGCTGCTATGCCGTTTCAAACGCTCATCCTGACGTCCGCCGTGCCGCTTCGGGTGTGATCGGCTCCAACGCCAGCGATGCAGTTGCCCGTTTTCTTCTGGAAAATTGGTGTATTTTATGAACAGAAAGTTAAAAATCGGAAAGAAAAAGCTGCATTTCTCTACAGCCCTTGGCTTTTTGAGTTCAGTATAGTATACTTAACCGGTGTATAGCATGTCAATTGAGTAAGCCTCCATGGAGGCTGTCAAGTCTGAAATCAGGAAAGTGAGCGCATCGTAAATATGACCAAACTGCATGAAGCCTATGTCTGTTCCTTTTTGGGCCGTGAGCACATGAGCCCAGCTTTTTTTGAATGTATTCAGGATTTATACGACCGTCCGGAGGTGCAGGGGCTTTCTATTTATGAGCAGCATCTCGATATTGACCGCTTGCAGCATATCACCAGCGTCGCCTATCTCAGCTTTTTGGCCTGCCGGCGTTTAGGGCTGGATTACCGGACTGCCTCCAGAGGCGCCATTCTGCACGACCTGTTCTATTACGATTGGCGCGAAAAGGATGCAAGCCACCGTCTGCACGGTTACCGGCACCCCGGCTTCGCCCTGAAAAATGCGCACGAGCTGTGCACTCTGAGCAAAAAGGAAGAGGATATCATTATCAAGCATATGTGGCCCCTGACGCCTTTTCTTCCTCGTTATCCGGAATCCTTTATCGTAAGCATGGCCGATAAATACTGCGCCGCCTGGGAGCTTATCCTCTCGCTGATTCCCAAGCAGGCGAACCGGCATCAAGAGCTGATCCGCCGAAAGAAGAATGCATAAGCTGGAAAGGAGGGGTTATCCATGGCGCCGGCAATCTCAATTTATATTCTCTATTTTTTCTTTTACAGTGCCGCTGGCTGGCTGATGGAGTCGCTTTACTGCTCTTTGGCCAAGCATAAATGGATCAACCGTGGCTTTCTGACCGGCCCCATGTGCCCGATTTATGGCACGGGAGCCGTCGCGCTGCTGATCTGTTTATCCCCTATCAAGGACAGCTCCGTACTTCCCTCTATTCTCAAGCCCCCTATTCTGTTTGTGGCTGGTATGGTGGTTGCTGATATCGTTGAATTTATTACCAGCGTGTTAATGGAAAAGCTCTTTCATGCCCGCTGGTGGGATTACTCAGACCGTAAATTTAATATTCAAGGCCGCATCTGTCTACGCAATTCCCTATATTGGGGAATTGCTACGATTGTTTTTCTCTATATGGTGCATCCGCCGGTGGAAGAAATCGTCCTGATGATACCGGCCAATATCGTCTACGTGATTCTTGGCCTGATTTTCGCTGTTTTTCTGGCGGATTTAATCAACGCAGTGCGTACAGCGCTTGATATCCGCAAGATGATGGATAAAATGCACTCCCTGCGGGAAGCTTTGGAGCAAAAAATCACGGAATTTCAGCAGTCTGTCAGCAAGCGCACGGAGCAGTCCTCCTGGGCAGGCGATTTTTCTGCCCGCCTGACAGAGATGCGGGAGCAACTCGATAGCTACCGGAAAATAAAGCGCCCCGGGCCGCATAAGACCGGGCGGATGTTCCGTGGCTCTCAGCTCTCTAAATCTACCGATAACGCGATGCAGGCCATCGAGGAAGCGCTGGCAGAGCTCAAACGAAAGCTCACGAATAACGATGAGGAAATGTATTGACACAGCTGAAGGAGGAACCGCACTATGACGGCAAAGCAACGGATGAAAAGCGGCAAGCTTTATTTCTGCACAGATGAAGAACTGGCGAAGGAGCAGATGCAATGCCTTGAAATCCTGTACGATTATAACCATACCCGTCCCTCGGAAGGGAAAAAGCGGGAAGAAATTTTGAAGCAGCTGCTGGCCGAGGTAGGCGAAGGCTGTTATATTGAGCCACCCCTGCACGCAAACTGGGGAAAGCATTCCCACTTTGGCAATTTCGTTTACGCCAATTTCAACCTGACGCTAGTGGATGATACGGATATTTACATTGGAGACAACGTCATGTTCGGGCCGAATGTTGTGGTGGCAACGGCAGGCCATCCGGTTGATCCATCGCTCCGCCTGAAGGTCGCCCAGTTTAACATTCCCGTGCGTATCGGCAACAACGTCTGGATTGGTGCGGGCGCAATCCTCCTGCCCGGCGTACAGATTGGCGATAACTCCGTCATTGGCGCGGGAAGCGTCGTCACAAAAAATATTCCCGCCAATGTTGTTGCCGTGGGAAACCCCTGCCGTGTTTTGCGTGAAATTGGGCCAAGGGATAAGGAATTCTATTACAAGGATTTGAAAATTGATCTGTAATCCCGGCTATCTGCCTGGAATATTTTCTTTGGCTGAAACGCCGCACATGTCTCAGCTCATACCGGCTGAGTGGATTGAAATGAGGGTTACGGTCAGGATAACCCTGGCTCAAAAAGGCCGGATGTTTCATGATGATGGATTTAGAACGGTAGGGATATCATTGAAACGCTGCGGCCGCGCCTGAAAATTATCTCCTATCGGACATATTATCGTTTTCGAGATGGAGCGATTGAGGCATTGAGCCATGTTCTGCGAAAATTACATCCAGGGATTGTATTGACATTTGGAGCACTTTTTCCAAGTGAGAATAGGCAGTCTCACTTCGCAAAACGCCCCGAAAGCCCGGTTGGCACTTTCGGGGCGTTTTTGTATGCAAAAAAATCACTCGCCTAGCGAATAGTTCCTCAAAAAACTTGTTTCGATAATGAAGAAATAAAAACCCCTTTTGCTACATCTCGAACATCACATGGAAAATCTGATGGGCGGCACATCTCTCGTCAGACCGTTCTGTGTAGTCCCTTGTAAAATGTACATTACTATAGAAGCGATGCTCCAGGCAAGGAAAACGCAACGGAAAATAGCCGACCCTTTGGCCTCCACGATAAATACGTATCACCAATTGCTGACGAGGTAGCGTGGCAAACAAAGAAAGCGGGAAAACAGGATTCTTCCACGTCCAAAAGGATGTCCAGGAAAAAGGCACTACACCCATAGGTTTGGCAATAGAACAGAAATAAAGAAGAAGCCGTTCGATTTTTGAACACCTGCCCATTATCATCTACCAAAAATATTTTTATGATTGCTGCTGTATGCACGGCGCATTTTCATGGTTCCATACCGTAGGACTGTGGGAATGCGCCGCAGCTTTTACAGCGCATTATAAAATTTCTTGAAAGACAGCTAAATTTATGCTAAACTATTCCCGTTTAATTTGTGGCCATATGGCTCAGAAAGAAGGCTGACGATGGAACAAACGCACAGAAAGCTCAAACGTCAGGTGCTGTCCCAGCGTTTTTACAACAACCGGTATGTATGGATCGCCTTTGCCGCCTCTGCGCTGGTGATGCTCCTTGTCTATATCTGCTTTGAGCTGATCCCCTTTGGCGGAAGAACCATCCTGCGAATGGATTTGTATCACCAGTACGGCCCTCTGTTTGCAGAGTTGTATGAACGGGTGACAAACGGTGAAAGCCTGATTTACTCTTGGGATACAGGGCTCGGCAGCAGCTTCCTCGGTAATTTTTACAACTATCTTTCCAGCCCCCTGTCGCTTGTTATTTTTCTCTTTGGTCACCAGAACATTCCGGAAGCCATCGCGACCATGATTTTACTCAAGGCAGCTCTGGCCAGCGCCGCATTTGCCTACTATCTCAAGCGTTCGGTTGGGAAGAATGACGCCACGATCTCCGCCTTTGGCGTGCTGTATTCCTTCTGTGGATTTTTCATCGCCTATTACTGGAATGTGATGTGGCTGGATGCGATGGTTCTGCTCCCCCTGATTGCGCTCGGCATTGAGCAGATCGTCCGGAAGGGCCGCTGTGTTTTGTATGGTGCGGCGCTGACGCTGACCATGATCTCTAACTACTACATGGCCTTTATGATATGCGTTTTTGCCGTGTTGTATTTTATGGTATTCTATCTGAGCCATTACGAGTTAAGTGCCCCGCTCGCCTATTCACTGCCGGAGGGCGGGAAGCTCACAGCCCTGCAACGCATACAGAGCAGCCGTTTTCTGCAAAGCGGCCTGCGCTTTGCGGGCGCTTCCATCCTCGCCGCCGGGCTTGCGGCATTTGCTCTGCTTCCAACCTATTTCATCCTACAGGCCTGCTCGGCAACCTCGGGCACCTTCCCGCAGGAGGTTTCCTCTTGCTTTACAATTTTTGATTTCCTGGCCAATCATTTTGCAAGCGTGACGCCGACCATCCGCAGCAGCGGTGACGATGTGCTTCCAAACGTATACTGCGGTGTGATCGTGCTGATTCTGATCCCGCTCTATCTCTTCGCAAAGACAATCTCCAAACGGGAAAAGGTCATGCATCTCGCCCTGCTTGTCTTCTTCTATTTCAGCTTTAATACCAATTTTCTCAACTATATCTGGCATGGGTTTCATTTCCCAAACGACCTGCCCTATCGCCAATCTTTTCTCTACTCCTTTATTTTGCTTATCATGGCCTATCAGGTCCTGCTTCGGCTCAAAGAGTTCTCCGCAAAGGAGATCGCAGGCGTCGGGCTTGCGGTGATGGCCTACGTCGTCATCGTGCAAAAGATTACCTCTAAGAATGTGGACGAGCTCTCCGTCATTCTCACACTGATCCTGATTGCGATTTATGTACTCGTGATGGTCATTATGAAGGATAAGCGCTATCAATCCTCCGCTGTGGCAATGTTGCTGCTTTGCTGCGTCGTCACCGAAGCTGCGGCCGCCAACACGGATAATTACAGCATGGATCAGCCGAAGAGCAACTATGTCTCCGACCTGACGGATTTTGAAGCGGTAAAAGCACAGCTGGACGAGCGGGAAAACGGAAGCTTCTATCGCATGGAGCTTACCAACCTGCGCACGCGGATGGACCCTGCCTGGTATCACTATAACGGCGTTTCCACCTTCTCCTCCATGGCGTATGAAAAGCTCTCCAACCTGCAAAGCAGGCTTGGGATGTTCGGTAACTTCATCAACAGCTACACCTATCACCTGCAAACGCCTGTCTACAACAGTATGTTTAGCCTGCAATATATTGTCAATAACACGGTCGATGTCAGCCCTGATGCAGCTTTCTACACGGAATTGCTCATTTCCCAGGGAAAATTCACCGCCTATGAATACAATTATGCCCTGCCCATTGCCTTCCGCGTCAACGACACAGTGCAGAGCTGGGCAACGGACGGCAGCGACCCCTTCATGGTACAGGAAGATTTCTTTATGAATGCGACTGGCTGCGGGCCAGTATTCCATCCAATGGAAATCTCCAGTATCGATTACTACAACATCGATCCATTCAGCGATGAATCCCAGCTGGGCACGTTCACCTTTTTCCGCACCTCTCCGGGCGAGGACGCCAGCGTAACCATTCATCTGGTCAGCCCCGGAGCGGAAAACCTCTACCTCTACGTCAATTCGGACAATGTGGAGCAGATCAGCATCAATTCAAATAGCTATAATAATATCCAGAGCGTTGATCGGGAATATATTCTGGATATCGGCCGTCATGAAGAGGGAGAGATCATCAGTGTAGATATCACGATCAGCAATGGAGATTCTGGTTATATCGACCTGTACGCCTACGGGTTTGACGAGGAAGAGTTTGCGCGCGGCTATGAGCGGCTGAAAGAAGGCTCCATGCAGGTTGACAGCTTCACGGATACCGAAATCAGCGGAACCGTTGATTTCGCTGAGAGCGGCATTCTCTACACCTCCATCCCCTATGACGAGGGGTGGACCGTAACAGTGGACGGAGAGGATATCGCGTCGGAGGATCTGCTCGCTGTAGGTGACGCCCTGCTGGCTGTGCGGCTTGGCAGC
>USBP01000020.1 GCA_900552985.1 uncultured Oscillospiraceae bacterium | reverse complement strand
GGCGCTTTTTCCGATGCAATCCCTCAGCTTACGTGTTTCTCTCGCTGCCGCAAGGGATTGCCTGCCTTTTTATTTCTGCTGCTCCCGGAGCTTCTGCATATCGCGTGCACGGATTGCCGTGCGCATGATCTTTCCACTCGTTGTCTTCGGCAGCTCGTCCACAAACTCCACCACGCGGGGGTATTTATAGGGTGCAGTCGCATGCTTGACGTGGTTTTGCAGCTCTTTCACCAGCTCGTCGCTCGGCTCATAGCCACGTGCCAGCACAATTGTCGCTTTGACCACCTGGCCGCGCACCGGGTCCGGTACTGCGGTGATCGCGCACTCCAAAACAGAGGGGTGCTCCATCAGCGCGCTCTCCACCTCAAACGGGCCGATGCGGTAGCCGGAGCATTTGATCACATCATCGTTGCGCCCCACGAACCAATAATAGCCGTCCGCATCCCGCCAGGCTGTATCGCCGGTATTGTACACGCCGTTTTTCCAGGAACGGGCCATCGCGTCAGGATCCTTCCAATATTCACGGAAAAGGCCGACCGGATGCTTTTTATCGGTATTTTTAATGCAGATGGAACCCACAATACCATCCTCGCAGGGATTGCCATCCTCATCCAGCAAATCAATATCATAAATCGGGGAGGGCTTGCCCGTGGAGCCGGGGCGAATCTCCATCCAGGGAAAATTGGCCAGAAGCACAGACGTCTCCGACTGCCCAAAGCCCTCGTGGATGCGAAGCCCCGTCTGGCGCTCAATCTGATTGAACACCTCCGGATTCAGCGGCTCGCCCGCAAGGGAAGCGTGCTCGATAAAGCTGAAATCGTATTTTGTCAAATCCTCCTTGATTAGAAAGCGGTAGATGGTTGCCGGAGCGCAGAAGGTGCATGGACGCAGCCGCTGAATCGCCTCCAGCATGCCGTGCGGTGTAAATTTTTCGGTATCATATGCGCCGATGCAGGCGCCGCAAATCCACTGCCCATAGATCTTGCCCCAGGCAAACTTTGCCCAGCCGGAATCCGTCTGCGTGAGGTGGACGCGATTTTCCTGCACGCACTGCCAAAAACGGGCGGTCGTGATCTGGCCGAGCGGATGAGAATAATCATGGCGCACCATCTTGGGCATTCCTGTGGTGCCGGAGGAAAAATAAAGCAGCATCGTATCCGTCGCCTTCGTGGCCTCTTCGCCTACCGGGCGCTCAAAGACATCGCTCTGCGCTGCCAGTTCCTTTGCAAAGTCAATGGCGTTCGCCGGGATATGCTCGCCGAGCACAGCATAGCTCTCCACCGTAGGGCATTGGCTCAGGGAATCCTCACAGTGCTGGATGATATCCGCATCGTCCACCGTGACGAGCATTTTGACACCGGCCGCATTCAGGCGGTAAACCAGGTCATGCGGCGTAAGCTGGAAGGAGGCGGGGATCACAACTGCGCCAATCTTATGCAAAGCCGTAAAGCACATCCACACCTCTGGGCGCTGCTTCAAAATCAACATGACATAGTCGCCCTTGCGAATCCCCCTGGATTTGAAAAAGTTCGCGGCCCGGTTGCTGCCAGCCTTCATATCCGCAAAGGAAAAGCGCTTCATGTCGCCAGCGTCATTGGTCCAGAGCAGAGCCTGCTTCTCCGGCTCAAGCTCCGCCCAGGCATCCACCACGTCAAAGCCGAAGTTAAAATCCTCCGGCACGTTGATAGTGAAATTCTCTTTCATATCCTCATACGAATCAAATTCGACCCGCGGGCAATAGCGTTTGATAATTGCATCCATTGTTTTGGCCTCCGGTTTCTTATTCATTGATGATGGTTAAAAAGCGCGTTGTACCGCCGACGGCCGCCTGGCCATGCGGCTGCTGCGGATCAAAGTAGATCGAATCCCCCTCGTTGAGCACAAAGGAATTCTTCCCAACCGTCACCTTCACCTTGCCCTCAAGGACATAGTTAAACTCCTGCCCGCCGTGAATCACAAGCGGAGGCTCCTTCTCCTGCACCTCCAGGGTGACCAGCATCGGCTCCATGCTGCGGTGCATAAAATTAAACGCCAGGCTCTCAAACTGATAGCCCTCATAGCGGTCTACGGAAACGCCCTCCCCCTTGCGCACGACAGTGTGCACATTCATGCGCGGTGTATCCCCCGTGAGGAGCACGGTGCAGTCCGTGCCGAGAATGCTGGCGATTTCATACAACGTGCTGACAGGAATGTCCTGCTCGCCGCTCTCATACCGCCGGTATTCTTCCAGCGGGACGCCGAGCTTCTCCGCTACCTCGATGGTGGACAGGTCAAGAATCTCTCTCAACTCCCGTATCCTTTTTGGAATTTGCAACAGCTCCGGATTCATACGGACACTTCCTCTCAATGGAATCGTCACCGTCTATGCAGGCTCTCTGCGCTCAGGGCAGGCGCGCACAAACGATTTCTCATAATTATACTGCAAAAAGGGGCGCGTTTCAACGCTTTGCCGTTAAAAAGCTTTATCTTTCTTATAGGAGTACATCATTTTAAATCTGCGCACATTGACAACCCATAAAAATCTGTGTATAATAGCGCTGTTCGCCAAGGGCAATGGCAGGCCCTGCTTCAGCTTTCAGGTGGGTATGGAATTGCCAGTCGGCCCGAATGCGTCGCCTCTTTGGCATTGCAGGGGATAAGGATATCCGGGTGTAGCCCAGTTGGCAGGGCGCCACATTTGGGATGTGGAAGCCGCGCGTTCGAGTCGCGCCACTCGGACCACGCCGGAGCAAAGTACGCTTTGCTCCGGCGTATTTTTTCCTGAAAATATGCCATCTTCCCGTTCCCCCGCTCTTTCTCTCCCGCAAAAAACCACGCCATTCCAAGCCCAACTTTTCCATGCATACTGTACATATAAAGCATATCTGCCTAAGAAGCGGGTGTACGGTGATAGAAGCCCCCGGCTGTCGCAATCGAACGGACAACTGGGGGCGCTTCTCTGCTCTATTTTGATGGGATTCCCTTGCCAGGCGCGCTCACTTGTAGAAAGCGCCGCTTGTTACCCCTTTTGAATCACGATACCCTTTGCCTTGCGCTGCTCGGCCAGTTCCCGGGTGATACGCTCCTTCTTCTCGCCGACCAGATCATAGAAGAACAACGGGATGATGCACAGCAGCAGCGACACAGCGGGGATGATCGAAATCAGGCTGAACATTCCCGTGCGCACCGTAGCGCTCATCTCCAGCGGGTTTGCCGTCACATTCGCGCTGATATCCGCCACATTCAGGTTCACAATCATATACATCACAATGATAAAGCTGGTGCTGATGGCATTGCCGAGCTTGTTGACAAAGCTCTGCACTGCCGAGCCCATCCCGGTAAGCCGGTGGCCGGTTTTCCACTCCATATAATCCAGGCAATCCCCGATCATTGTGCCAAGGCAGACGTTGATAACGCCCAGCGGGATGCAGGAGATCACAAAGAAGGGCACGCACGCCCAGAACCGTTCATAGCCCAAAAACCAGATTACCATGCTGGAGGCAGCGCCCAGCAGCGAGGTTGAAATAAGCAGCTGCTTATAATTGAATTTTTTAAACAGAGCCGGCATCACCAGCATCGCGCCGAACATGCCTGCCGCGCTCGCCACCTGGAACACCAGGGAAACCAGGCTGATATTGCCCTGCAGGGCGGCCTCCTTCTCCGCTCCGGTAAGGCCCGTCAGATCCTGGCCGATATAAAAGCTGTAGCGCGCCACGTGCACCGCACCGGCCTGATACATATACCGGGCGGAGGCGAGCACGCCCATAATGGCCGTCAGCATCAACGGCTTACAGCTGAGCAGATAATACAGGGCCGTTTTTTCGCCCTTTTTCCGCTTCGGCGGGTTGGGAAGGACAATGTTTTCCTTCACCTTGAAATAGACGCGGGCAAACAGCAGGTTCCCCACAATTGCGCAAAACAGCGCGATGGTCATATACTTGGTTTTTTCGAGCTCCGTGCCGCTGAGGTTCAGCTTGGGCAGGATGAAGCCCAGCGCCATAAAAAACACAATCGGTACGGCAGTGCCCACGCCGTTCGCCGTTTTTGCCTTGCTGATGATCTCGCCGCGCTCTGCAGGATCCGGCGTCATCACATTCGGCATGCTCCAGAATGGGACATCGGAGGAGGTATAGATCATCCCCCACGCGACATAGGTGATGGAGGCATAAATCATCAGCCCGGTGGCGGAAAGATTGGGGGCATAAAACAGCAGAATGGTAAGAATCGCAATTGGGATAGGCGTGTAGATCAGATACGGCCTCATCTTGCCGCGCTTGAGGTTGGCCCTGTCGGCAATGTAGCCCATGATCGGGTCGTTCACCGCATCCCAGATGCGCGCCAGCAGCATCAGCAGCAGCACGAATATGGGCGTCAGCTTGAGCACATTCATGTAAAAATCGGAGATATAGGAGCTCATGATTGCATAAATCATGCCTTGGCCCAGCGCGCCGACCGCATACGCCATCCATTGCTTTTTGGGTACGTATCGTTCCATAAAATCGCTTCTCCTCTCTTATTCTGCAATATAACGCGGAGCTTCAAGCACCGCGTCGTTATCCGGGTAGCCGCCGTCGTAGAGCACACCCTCTATCACACGGTCAAAATCCGCCTCCGGCTTGAGCTTCTGCAGCAGCGGCGCAATGCGGCTATAAAGCGCCATAAACGAATCATGCTCCGGCGTGCCGGGCGCATAGGGCTCGTCGCCGCCGTAAATATTGCGGATCACGCCAACCAAAAAATCGCACAGCCGAGTGTGATACAGCTCCGGTGCAATTTTTGATTTGCACAGTAGCAGCCGGCCCGCCTTTTCAAACGTCAGCTGGTCAAGGAATTTGCCGAGCGCATGAATGGGGGCGCGCAGCTGCCGCGCCGTTTTGCTGGGCAAGCTGAAGCTGGGCGCCAGCTCGCAGAAACGGTCGTAATCATGGGCGGCGGAGTCAAAAATATCCCGCAGCATAAATTCAAAATGCGCGCGGCTATATTCCATGTAGGTCTTACCGCCCAAATCAAAAGCCGGAGCTTCGATGTGCTGGGTTTCCACCCTCAGAGAATGGCCGTCAAGGGCCATTTTCCGAATCGGGCTCGGGTAACCAATGAGGCTTGCCGTGTTGATTTCAAACAGCCGGTTGCCCCGGGGGCTGTCGTAAAAATTGATATTTTGCATATGGGTGTGCCCGGTGAATAAGAACTGGACGCCGGCGTCGGCCAACAGCTGCGCCACTTGCGGCCCGCCCGCGGTCATCTCATGCGGCGAAAGCACCGGATAGACCGGGCTGGGCGGCAGCAGGGGATGATGCCCCATGGCGAGCAGCACATCGCCGCTCTCCCGGCCGATGCGCAGCTGCTCCTCCAGCCAGCGCAGCTGCCCTCTGCTGTAGCCATAAAAATTGTTTTCATATCCATCGCCGTCATCGTTGAGCACAAAAAGGCGATAACCGTCCGCTATGTGCGCCACATAGGAAAAGCTCGCCTCATGCACGGAGAGCGCATCCGCCGGGCCAAACGCCCGATAAAGCTCCAAAAGCGCGGGCTTTGTCAGGCCATCGACCACGTATTCGCCCCGTTCCCTCGAATACCCCTTCGGCTCGGGGTGGATATCGTGCGTAGCGGTGAGCACAAAAACCCGCTTGCCGCCGGCCGCCAAACGGTCCAGCTTCTTTTTCAGCTCCAGATGGCCAAGCCTTTCCCCATCGCAGACGAGATCGCCACTGATCAGGACGATCTCCGTCTCCCGGTCGGCAAGCAGCTTGTCAAAGGCGCAGTCAATGATCGCTTCGCTTTCCGCCACGCATTTCTGATCGTATTTTGCCCGCCGCTCCCATGCCTCACCGCAGGCGCCCAAAGCTTTTGCCGCATAAAAATGCAGATCCGTAATTTGGTAAAACGTCAGCATTGGTTTCACTCCTTCCATCCAATCTGTTCTTCGGCTGCCCATGGCCCATTCAACAGTCTGACGCGGCGCCCCCTTATGGCGCACACATTTCAGGCGCATTGAATCATGAACGTTATGCAACGCCTCTATTCAGGTTATTTCATCTTAACATAAATCAAATCTAAAATAAATAAATTTTATTAAAATAATCAAAATTTAATCTTTGTTCCTGCTGAAATCCATGTTTTGATGTCAAAGCCAAAACGGTCAGGCCGCAAAAAACGGCCCGGGCCCATTTACAATGTGATTTGTAAACAGGCGACGGGCCGCATTTTTGCGACGATCAGGCAAGGCGGCTATCCCCCAGCCCTGATTCGACGGTTTCATTGATCCGATCTCTTATATGGAATCCCTCGGGCACGTCCGGTTATTCCTCCTGACTGGCTTTCTGCCTGCGCTCCTGCAACCCACGCAGCACGGTTTCCCTTTTTTCACCCACCAGATCATAGCTCCAAAAGGGCAGCGCGCTTAAAAAATAAGCGATGGCCGGAAGCAATGCGTATATCAGCCAAATTTTCTTTTGCACAGCAACCGTCTGCTTCACACGGGCGGTTCCCTCCTGCGTCGCATAGCCGATGGCCGAGAGCAGCAGCGCGCTGATGGACTGAACCACCGTGTTGCCGATTTTCACCGTTGTGATCTTCATGGAGAATCCAACGCCCTCGTTGCGTTTCCCCGTGCGCCACTCGGAATAATCCGTCGCCTCAGCGGTCATTTCATTCAGAATAATATTGACGGGCGCGTTCAACAGGCCAAAAACGCCTTGCCCAACCATCAGCACAGGCACCATAACGGCTGCTTGCGCATAATATTTGATCCCAATCAAATAGGTAATCATCCAAACTGCCCCAAACCCCACGCGCGACAGAATCGAAAACCTCCGGTTATCCATATGCTTTTTGATGGCTGGAAGCAGCGCGTAGGAAAGCCCCCAGGTGACGACAGACGGCAGCTGCATCAAAACGGACAGGCTCGCATAACCCAGCACATCGATAAAATAATAGTTCATCAACGCATAACTCACCCCGCTCAGGGAGAGAAGCAGGCCGGAGAGAAAAATAGCGCGCAGGGCGGGGTTGTGGATCAGCTCTGCCGCGCTTTCGCGCAGGCTGGGGCGGGCCTGAGACTGTGCAACGCGCTCTTTGACAAAAAAACCGGAGAGGGAAAACAGGCCGATTCCAACCATGCCTGCAAGGAGCCCAAACAGAAAAAATACGTTTTTTAACTCTATTTTTGCGCCCGGCGACGCCACATAATCCATCACAACCGGCACAAAGAAATAGGGTAGAGCGCTGCAAATATTGATCACAACGTTGGAGGCTGTCATTACACGCTGCCGGTCCGCAGGGTAAGGCGAAATTGCCGCCGAAAGCCCCCAGTAGGAAACGTCCGTAACCGTATAGCAAAGCTCCCACAGGAAATAGGTGACGAACATAAAGAGGATTTTTGCGGGAGAGGTGGGGGATGCATCGCGGATGAGCAGCGGGCCGGAAAAAATCAGCACCGTAAACAGCGCAAGCGGAAAGGTCAGCGTGCGCAGATAGGGCACCATTTTGCCGTGCTTTGTGCGGGTGCGGTCGATCAGGACGCCTGCCAGCGGGTTATTGATAACATCCCAAATCCCTTCCAAAAAGAGCATCAGGCTCACATAGCGCGGATCAATATGAAAAACATTGATGTAGAAATACATCAGATAGCCGGTGACCAGCGCATAGCTCAAATTCTGGCCGCCGCCTGCGGCACTGTAGGCGGCGATTTCGCCCCTGCCCACCAAACGGGGTTCCTCCAAACACTTTTTTTGCATGAAAACATCCCCCTTTCTGCCTGTGTAACCGATCATAGCAAAAAGAGAGATGATTGTCAACTTATATTAGATAAATATCTGCTGTTATGATCTGCGATTATTGAAACAACCGGCCAAGCGTCTCACGCAGCTTCTCCAGACGCTCCGGCACAAGGCTGAAATAGATCCGTTTTTGATTCTCCCTGTCCGTCGTCATCACGGCCAAGCCATTTTGCAAAAGAATATCCATATGATGCATGATAGTGGCCGGGGTTAAGTCCAACGTCTGCGCCAGCTCCCGGTTATACCACGGGCGCTCCCGCAGCAGCAGCAAAATCTCCATCCGGGTGGTGTCGCCCAGCGCCTTGCAAACGTCCGTTAAAAAGCGCTTTTCATCGCTGCGGATTTCTTCCGGCCGTTCATCCACATTAAACAGCCCATAATAATAGGCGTCCCCAATAAAAAAAGAAGTGGTGTAGAGGCTAAGCTGCGGATAAATATGCCGGATTGGCGCATCGCGCTTTACAAGCCCCTTTTCGTAAAATTCATCCACAGAGCGCCAGCTGGAGGCGATAAAGGCCTGCGCCTGCTCACGCACCAGCATCCAGGCATCCTCCATGGCAGGTATGTTCTCCCGTACCGCCCGGGCAAGCTCCGGCAGATAGCTCGCCGGATGCTCCGCTACCTCACGCATCGCCTCCCCGCCCGCGCCGCCGGCAAGGTAGGCATCCAGCTCCTGCGCCTGCTCGTTGCGCGTAAACCCGCTCATCCCGCTGTCATAGAGAAAGCGGTAGGACTCCCGGAGCAGTGCCTTCAGCTCCGCCTCCCCGCGGCTCTCAGCGTCAAAAATCAGGTTTTGATCCATTAAAAACGGAAGGGCCATGAGCACATATTCCCCAGCGCTCATCTGATGGAAAAAGAACGCCTTCCATTCGCCAGGGTATACGGCCCGCTCCCGAAAGGCGGCAACATATTTGCGGTGCAGGGCTTCATGCATATGATAATACGAGGCGAAATCTCCCTGCCCGGTATTGAGCAATTTAGCCATCAATCGGATCAAATCCTCTAGATTTTCGGCGATATAGAGCAGGGCGAGCGTCTCACAAACCGGCTCAGGGCGTTGGTGGAGAATCGGCGTCATGGCGGCGGCCCCCTTTCTCAGCAGTATGCAAATGCCTCGCAGCCTTTCTCTGCGTCTTCTTTATTTTATCAGAAATGCGGCGCCTTGTCCCCCTTCTATCAAAAATTTTCAAAGGCCGATGGATCGTTTTATTTGCCCGGTTCTAAAAATGCTGCAACTCCGCTGTACGCAGGTTTGCAGCGCGCCCTTCTCTGCCGCCAGCACATAAAAAACAGCCGGGGATACTCACCGATCCCCGGCTGCCGGTTTTATCCTGTTTTACGCTCAGGAGGCCGTATAGTTCACCGTGAAATTCACGTTGAGCTTCGCGGCAGGGCTTAGCAAATACTTCACCGTCGCATCCACATTCTCTGTGAAGGTGAGCGTGGCTTTGCTGATCTTTCCGCTGGAGGGATTGACCGTTACCGTGAGCTTACCGTTGGAGAGCGCGATGGAGGCGGTTTTCACCGAAAGGCCGCTGACGCCGAGCACCTCGCCGACCGCGTTCACCGTGGAGCTGATTTCATCCAGCTCCGCAAAGAAAAAGTAGCCGCCCGCGCCCTGCTTCAGCGCGTTATCTGTGCCGCTCTGCGGCTTCAATGACAGCGTAAGAATATAGTTGCCGCCGCTCTCCGTGCAGGTTGCATTGGAGACATCGGCAGTAGAAAGCGCTTTCAGCGCCGCGCTTGACCCGCTCAGCGCCACATTGTTTCGATTGATCACAGCAGCATATTTCTGCTCTGTCAGGTTCAAATTGACCACGCTAACGCTTCCGCTCGTGATCTTGCGCGAATAGACGGCGGATGTCTTGGCGATTTTCTTGACCGCCGCATTATAATAGGCGACGATCTCCTTTACTCCACTGGGAGCCTTGAAAGCAGCCGCAGTTGTGCCCTGCTGCTGCACCGGTTTAGTTGCGGCAGTCTGGCTGGAAGTCTGGCTTTCCGCAACGCTTTCAGAGGCGGAAGACCCTGTTGTATCTGAAGTGCCGTCCGGCAGGCTTGCAGCTGTGCCTCCGGCCGTGACCGGCGCTTCACCGGCACTTGGAGTCGTGTCCCCGGTGGTATCCTCCGGCTCGCCGGAGCCGGCGCAGGCCGCCAGAGAGAGCAGCAGCGCAAGCGTTGTCAATAAGGCAATCCATTTTTTTAAGGTTGGTTTCATGAGATTCAACCCCTTTCCATTGGTTATTATCATAATACACAGGAGGCGTCCAGAAGTCAATTCAACCATAGAATTAAAATTCGCCGAAAAAAGGATGCGTAAAAAGCAAAAAACTAAGAAAGTTGGCTCAGCGCGCCCACAAGCATCTTGCATTGCGGGCCGGAAATCCGTATACTAGAGGAACCGATTTGATTAAAGGGAGGGGGAGCCGCTTTATGTCCGCTCCGCTGGCCGACCGGCTGCGCCCGCAATCGCTTGACGATATCGTGGGCCAAACGCATCTTCTGGGAGAAGGAAAGCCCCTGCGCAACATCATCCTCTCCGGCGAGCTGCCCAATCTGATCTTCTACGGCCCCTCCGGCGTAGGGAAAACGACGCTTGCCACCATCATCGCACACAAGACAAACCGCCGCCTGCACCGGCTTAACGGCACCACGGCCTCCACGGCCGATATCCGCGACGTTGTCTCCGAGCTAGATACCTTTGCCGCACCCAACGGCATCCTCCTCTACCTGGATGAAATTCAGTATTTTAATAAGAAACAACAGCAATCCCTGCTGGAATATATCGAAAACGGGCAGATCACTCTGATCGCCTCCACCACAGAGAACCCCTACTTTTATATTTATAACGCGATTCTTAGCCGCTCCACGGTGTTTGAGTTTAAACCCGTTGAGCCGCAGGAGATTGAGCGCGCTGTGCGGCGGGCGTTTGCCTGCCTCGAGCAGGAGCGCGGCGAGGAAATTCTCCCGGAGAAGGGCGTGATCCCTTATATTGCGCAGGCCTGCGGCGGGGATGTGCGCAAATCCATCAACGCGGTGGAGCTCTGTGTGCTGGCTGCCCCGTCGCCCGGGCCAGGAGAGCCCCGCGTGGTGACGCTTGCACACGCGCGGGAGCTTTCTCAGCGCAGCGCAATGCGCTATGACCGGGCAGGGGACGAGCATTATGATATTCTCTCCGCCTTTCAAAAATCTATGCGCGGCTCCGACCCGGATGCTGCGCTGCACTACCTGGCACGGCTTTTGGAGGCTGGCGATCTGCCCAGCGCCACGCGCCGGCTGATGGTGTGCGCCTGCGAGGATGTAGGCCTTGCCTACCCGATGATTATCCCCATTGTCAAAGCCGCTGTGGACGCCGCCCTGCAGGTCGGTCTTCCAGAGGCGCGCATCCCACTTGCCGACGCTGTGGTGCTGGTGGCCACGGCTCCAAAATCCAATAGCGCCTATGAGGGGATCAACCGCGCCATGGATGATATCCACCGGGGGAAAAGCGGCCCCATCCCCCGCACGCTCCAAAACGTCCACTACGACGGGGCGGATAACCCGAACAAGGGTCAATTTTATGAATATCCGCATGATTATCCCAACCACTGGCTTGCGCAGCAGTACCTGCCCGACGCGCTGAAGAACGCCCGCTATTATGAATACGGCGAGAATAAAACGGAGCAGGCGGCCAAAGCCTACTGGGAGAAGATCAAGAAAGCATGAGGAGCCTTTGATGAGACCACGTTTGCCGGCCCGGCACTCGTTCTGCGGCCGTGTTTTAACTGCCGCCCTTAACCGGGATGCACTGAAGCTCCTTGCTGCCGGGGCAATGCTGGTTGATCACATTGGCTGGCGGTTTCTTGATTTTTGGAGCGCAGCCGGGCAAGCTTCCCACAGCATTGGCCGCATCGCCATGCCGGTTTTATGCTTTTTTGTGGCGG
>USBP01000019.1 GCA_900552985.1 uncultured Oscillospiraceae bacterium | reverse complement strand
GGGAATCTATTCGGCTCGCTCGTGCAGGAGCGGCTGCGGGATGTGCTGACAAGCGCTCAACGCCTTGCCGCCTCTTATATCCCGCCTGTGCTGACCGCCATCGCGCTGCTGGCCCTGCTCGGGTGGGCGCTGCACGTTTTAAAGCTTGCGGAGCTCTACCACCGTTTTACGCTGCGGCGCAGCGAGAAGGCGCTGGCAACGCAGAGCGGCCTGCTGATCCATAGGCGCGTTTCCCTGCGCACGGCGGGGCTGAGCGCACTCGCCATCCGGCAGACGATGCTGCTGGCATTTATCCGGCGCAGCCAGCTCTGCGCGCTTTATGCAGGACGCACCGGCGGGCGCGGGGAGGAGACGTTTCTCCTCCCGCTCTGCTTGCCGGATCAGGCCCAAGCGCTCGTGAAGGAGCTATGGGCGCAGCCGGAGGCAATATCGCTGCGCATGCCGCGTGCGCAGCGGCGGCGCGCCTACTTCCCGGCCTTCGGGCAAATTTGCGCGCTTGCCGGGGCCGCTGCTTTCGCCGTTTTTTTCACAAACACTCCGCTGCGCACGGCTTTTTTCACCAGCGCGGCGGCGCTGCCAATCCTGATTTTATTTTTTTTCCCCGCGCGCAAGCGGGAACGGCGAGAGGGGGCCGGCGCCGGATTTCGAATGATCCGGGCGGTCAGGGGATTCTCCGAGTGGACGCTTCTTTTTCGCCCCGGCGCGCTGTATGGAATCCGTGCGGCACAGACGCCCGGGCAGGCGAAAAGCGGTTTGTGCACAGTACGCACGGCCTTTCGTACCACGCGGCAGGAGCGTTTCCTGCTGCGGCATCTGCCGGCCGGATCCGCGCTGCGCTCATACAAAAACGAACTGGACAAGCAGCATATACAGCACCGTTCCAACGCCGATGCTTAACAGCGTATTTTTTTTCCAGATTTGAAGGGCTGCTACGCACCCCACGGCGATTGCTTCCGGCAGGCCGAAAGGAGCGGCCGTGAGCGTTACGTTGCGCAGGCAATAGACGACCAGCATGCCCATTACCGCATAGGGGAGCACACGGCCGAGATAGCGAATCAATTTAGGCGTTTTTTGACTATTGGGAAAGAGAAGAAAGGGTAGAAACCGCGTGAGCATTGTGCCCAACGTGATCACCAGAATGGTCGCGAGCGTCTGGATTGGCGTCTGCATCATGCGTTTCCCTCCTTACGCTCCATTGGCTTTTTCAGCAGTGCGAACAGCAGGAGAATCAGCCCCATCGCAGGCGGTAAAAAACGATCCGGCCCGAAAGCCGCCAGGCAGATGACCGACACGGCGACGCCAATCAGGGCGGGGAGGTGGTTCCTGCGCTCGCGCCACTGGTTGATAAAGATGACCACAAACAGGGCGGTCATCACAAAATCAATGCCCTGTGTGTGAAAGGTGAAAAGAGAACCGAACAGCGCGCCAAGCGCTGTTCCGCCCACCCAGTAGCTTTGGTTGAGCAGGGTGACAAACAGATAGAACCAGCCGGGCTCCACGCCCTCCGGTACTTCGGCGGAGCAGACAATGGAAAACGTTTCATCGCACAGGCCAAAGATAAGGTACCATTTTTTCCATCCGGTTTTCTCATATCGCTCCAGCATGGAAACCCCGTAGAACAGATGGCGCGCATTGACCATCAGCGTCAGCAGAAACGCTGAGAGCGGGTCAAAGGCAGCGGTGAGCAGGCTGATGGCAACAAACTGCATGGACCCTGCGAAGGTGACGGCGCTCATGAGGATGCTCCAGTAAAAGGCGAAGCCCTTGCTGCCCATCAAAATGCCATAGGCGGCGCCCAAAAACAAAAAGCCGGCCAGCACCGGGATGGTATGAGGAAAGGCCGCTTTCAGCGCGGCCTTTTTGGAATGTGTTTTTGGAATCATTCTGTGCCTCCCGAAGAGATCGTTATGCAGTGGGAGAAGGGGGCCCGTCCTCCTCATCGGAGCCGGACGCTTCCATTTGCAGCAGCCGGTCGGCCTCGGTCGGCTCCAGGCTCTCAACCTTGCGCAGCTTATTCTGGATCAGGCGGCTGCGGTTCTGGGCGTCCCCAATCGTGCGGCCGGCTTCGTCGATCTTCTTGCGCGCCTTTTCGAGCAGATCGCTGAATTTACCGTATTGCGCCTTAGCCGCGGCGAGCAGCTCGCGCACCTCTTTTGCCTTCTCGTTGACGGTGACCGCCTTAAAGCCGATGGCGAGGGAATTGAGCAGCGCCGTGATCGTCGTCGGCCCGGCAATGAGCACATTGTATTGGCTCTGAATCTGCTCTGTCAGCCCGCTGCGGGAGGAGGTGACCTCCGCATACAGGCCCTCTGTCGCCAGATATAAAATGGCAAACGGCGTGGTGCGCGGCTCGTTGATATATTTCCGCACGGTTTTCGCCTCGTCCCGCACGCGCGCCTCAAGCGCCTTGCGCGCCGCGGCGAGGCCCTCCTGGTCGGCGCGATCTGCCCTAAAGCACAGCCGGGCGTAATCCTCCATCGGGAATTTGGAATCAATGGGGAGGAAGGTTTCCGCCCCATCCTCCTCTCCGGAGGGGAGGCGCACCGCAAATTCCACCCGTTCAGCGGAATTCGGTTTAGGCGCCCAATTGCGCTCATAGCGCTGCGGGATCGTTTCATCGAGGATATTTTCCAGCTGCACCTCCGCCCACGTGCCGCGCGCCTTGACGTTTGTGAGCACGCGATTGAGCGCAGTGACATGATCCGTCACCCCTGTGGAGAGCTCCTTCATCTCGCCGAGCGATTTATAGAGGTTTTCCAGCTGATCGGAAACGGTCTTGAAGGAGCTGTCCAACCGTGTGGAGAGCGTAGCCGTCAGCTTTTCATCCACGGTAGCGCGCATCTGGTCGAGCTTTTTCTCATTGCTCTCCTGCATCCGGGTGATCGCGCCCTCCACCAGGCGGCTCTGTTTGTCATTCTGCTCCGTATTCTGTGTGCGGATCTGATCCAGAGAGACGCGCAGCGCCTGTGTCAATTGCTTTTGATGCTCATAGTTTGCCCGGGTCATCTCGCCGAGCTGGGCAGACATCTCGCGCAGGCTTTTCCCGGTCTCCTCCCGCAGAGCCTGCTGATATTGCAGCGTGTCGCGCCTGCTGCGTCCGAATTCATCCGCCGTCTGCCGCCCAAGCTGCTCGAGCAGCTTGCCGAAGGCGGCCGCTGAGTCCTTCTCCGAGGCCTGTATCTGGGCGGCAAGAGATTCCAGTTGCCGATGAAGCGCTTTTTCTTCCTGCTTGCTCCGGCCATTCTGCACAAGGGCAAGCGCTAAAACCGCAACGCCCACCGCCAGAGCGGCTGCGGCCAAAAACAATTCCATAAAATTATCCTCCGTTCGTTAACCCTTCCTGCCGGGGAGAAAAACAAGGCTCCTCCTCCCGGTGAGCGCTTTGAAGCCGCCGGACAGGGGAGCACACAGCAGGGCGGGACCTTAAAGCCCGCCGGGCCGGTTTTTAAAGGCTGAGCTTTTGCGCGATATCCCGCGCCACAACGATCCCGGTCACACTCGCCTGCATTAAGCCGCGTGTAATGCCGGCGCCATCGCCGATTGCGTAGAGGTTTTTAACGGTTGTTTCAAAGTTTTTGTCTACCGTGAGCTTGGAGGAATAGAATTTTACCTCCACACCGTAGAGCAGCGTGTTTTTGGAATACAACCCCGGCGCAACCTTGTCAAAAGCGCGCAGCGCCTCAATGATGCTTGTCAGATGGCGGTGCGGCAGCACAAACGAAAGGTCGCCCGGCACTGCGGTCGTCAGGGTCGCCCGGGTGGTCGATTTGCGCAGGCGGGATGGATCTGTTCGCCGGCCCATCAGCAAATCGCCCAGCCGCTGCACCATAATCCCACCGCCGGTAAGCATATTGCCCAGTTGGGCAATATACCGCCCATATTCGATTGGCTGGTTAAACGGCTCCGTAAAGGAGGTGGAAACCAGCAGGGCAAAATTGGTGTTCTCCGTGTGAGAGGTGTGATCGGCATAGCTGTGCCCGTTGACAACGGCAATGCTTTGCTCAAACGTGCCGTTGAACCCCGCGTTATAGTGCTCCTCGCTGACAATTCCGCCTGGGTTCATACAAAAGGTGCGCACCTTGTTTTCAAACGTATCGGAATAGTAGACCATTTTTGCCTCGTAGAGATGCCTGGTCAGGTGATCCATGACGGCGTTTGGCACCTCAACGCGCACGCCGATATCCACCTCGTTGTTGCACGTGGGAATGTGGTGCTCGTGTGCGATGCCGGCCAGCCACTCTGCGCCGCCCCGCCCCGGAGCTGCGACGACATAACGGGCGGAAATCTCCCGCACGCTGCCGTCGTGCTCCCTCAGGCGCACGCCGGTTACGGCGCCTTCGGGCGTAATTACCGGATCGGCATGCGTGCGCTCCAGGAAGGTAAAGCCGCTGCGCTTCGCCAGGTGGTCGTACATGGCCTTGAGCACCTCGTAGGAATACTCCGTGCCCATGTGGCGCACCGGGCAGCGTACAAGGTGGATATTATGCCGGCTGCACGCATAGGCGATCTCATCGGATTTTTTATCGTTGAGGCCAAACACCTCCTGCGGCGCGCCAAAATCCAGATACATCGAATCCGCATAGCGAATGAGAGCGCGCACTTCCTCCACGGGGAGGTAGTTGACGAGATTGCCCCCAACCTCCTCCGAGAGGGAAAGCTTGCCGTCTGAAAAGGCGCCGGCGCCGGCCCACCCGCTCATGATATTGCAGGGGCTACAGCGCACGCAAACGCCATGCTTACGCGCCGGGCAGCGCCTGCGCGTAATGTTGATGCCCTCATCCACAATCAGCACGCGCAGGGTTTCCGGCGCGTGCCGGTAGAGCTCCAGCGCGGTGAAGATCCCCGCGGGGCCGGCGCCGATAATTACAACGTCATATTGTTCCATAATAATCCTTTATAATCCTTTCTGCTCCTGAGCCATCCGGCGAACGCTTCTGGCCGCTGTAGGCGCAAATAAAACCATACTATTATAGCATCTCCTATGAGGAGGTGCAAGCAGTATCTTTCGGCGAAAAATCCGCAGCACAGGCGGGCCATACATGCCGGGGCCTGAGCCCCTGGAAGATGCAGCGTGCATTTTTAAGAGCACATTACATATAAATGAAGAAGAAAAAAGATATTGACTTCCCATGTGTAGTTTGTTAAAATAAAAACCGCATATCAAGCATCGACAAATTATGATTGGTCGATGATAATCTGGTTTTGAGAGAAGGGGAATTGCTCTATGAAAAAAAGTAAACGTTTACTCGCCCTCCTGATGGCGCTCGCGCTGACTGCGGGCTTGGCCGCCTGCTCGCCGGATGCCGCCGAGGAGGAGAGCTCAACAGATCCCTCCGTTGGTGCGGCGCAGAATGAGGAAACGCTCGCCCCCGGCGAGACGGAGAGCGATACACAGGCTGTGTCAGATACCCAGCCGGTATCTGGTGGGGATGATGTTTCTGTAGCGCCGGGCAACGATGAGTCCGCCAACAGCGACACGCCCAGCACGACTGCGCCGAAGGCCGACACGAACGACCCCACCAAGATGACAACCGCCCAGCTGGTGAATTATTACAATACCGCTGCGAACAATGCCAAAGCAAAGGCGAAGAGCATTGTAAAGACGGAAAACCGTGTTTCTCAGGCTAGCGAGCCAGTGTTGAGCAGTAGTTTGTTAAATACGGCAGCAAATGCATTAATTCCCCAATTTTTGAAGGGATCGTGGGAAACAGTCAATGAAACTTACGCTTCTTCTGCCGATAAAAATGCAAATTTTCCTGTGGCCGGCCAGAGCTACGCGAGTAAATTGACGGCAAGCGACGTCTCCTCCGCCACCTGCAAGAAGAGCGGAAGCAGTTATGTTGTTACATTGAAGGTAAAGGGAACGAGCGTAGGGAAGGCGTTTAGCTCCATTAAGGAATCAGACATTCGTGAGGGTGCGGCGATTATTTCGTTTAATAGCATTAAGGTTACTTATGCCACAAGCACAATTACGGCTACGATTGATTCTAATGGGCGTTTGACGAAGGCAGAGTATGATATGCCGAATATTACATTAGACTTTGATGTTAAATTATTGGGTACCGCAAAAATCGGTATTGGTTTGGCAGACCGGTTCACGATCAACTGGTAACAGATTTTAACTGAATATTGCTTGGAGCGCCCCGCTGCTTTGCGGGGCGCTCTGTTTTTATCCGAAGATGGGGGTGCCTCCTCTGCGCAGGGGGAGCAAGCCCTGGTGGCCTGAGAGGAGCCGTAAACGCCGTTTCCCCGCCGTATCCATGTGGTCCCTTCCCCCGCCGGGAATATCGTTCCTTTACAGGATGCCAGTGCGCTGCTATAATGAAAATAGGCTTTTCGCTATCTTTTACAAAAGGAGTTCCTGTGCATGAAAAAAGCAGACGGCAAAAATTTGACTGCAACAGCCCCTGAAAATCCGCCCAGGCTGACAAAGAAGCAAAATATCCTACAGGCCGTAAAGTTTGCGCTGTTCTCCGCCAGCGCGGGCATCATCCAATTTGTAAGCTTTACGCTGCTGCATGAGGTGCTCAAGCTCCCCTACTGGCCGGGATATCTGACTGCCCTTGTTTTATCTGTGCTGTGGAATTTCACCTTTAACCGAAAATATACCTTTAAATCTGCAAATAACGTCCCAGTTGCGATGCTGAAGGTTGCATGCTTTTATCTGGTATTCACGCCGCTCTCCACCTGGTGGGGGGACGCCCTTGTAGACGGGCTCGGGTGGAATGAATATCTTGTGCTTGCGGGGACGATGCTGATTAATTTTGTTACGGAATTTCTCTATGACCGGTTTTTTGTTTTCAGAAAATCGATCAACACCAATGAGCTTGGCAAAAAGGAGCAGGAAAAGCTGGCGGAGCAGGCCGCGCACCAAACGCAGCAATAACGCTCCGCTGGGCTCCCGGGCGGTTGTGGGCGCACATAGCGCTGCGCCTGAACTTGTCGGCGAAACGGCGGGATAATCAAAAGAGCCTCGCGCTGCCGGTGCGTCTGCAACCTTTCTTGAAGAGAAGGCTGCACCGCACGCTCCGCAGCGCGGGGCTCTATCTGTTTGGCGTTGTGCGCTATGAGGCCTCCCGGCGCGGCCGCCGGCTTTAGGCAGCGGTAGAAGCGGCCGCCTGCTGAGGCTCAGCGGAAGTGCTGGCGCCGGAAGGAGCTTGCGTTTCTGCCTCGTTTTCTTCATGCTCCTGTGTAACCAGTTTCTCGCAGCGCTTGAGCACGGAGTTTTTTTGCTTGACCTCAAAAGCATCCTCCCGGGCCTGCAAAAGCGCCGCCAGCTCGCCGCCCTTCATGCTGTTGAGCACATCCTGCTGATACTGGGTGAAATAGACGCCATCCTCCATGAGGGGATTCAGCTTCTGCACCACATAAATATAGGAGCCCAGCGTGATCACCTTGACCTCATTGGCCTTCATTGCCGCTACCTGATCGTAAAAGCCTTCGGGATAAGCGGTGTTATCCGCATCGATCACAGAGGCGGTGAATTCCCCTGCGCCGGAGCTGTTTTGGGTTTTTAGATAGTCGTCGTTAACCTGTGCCATAGAGGCGCCGCCCTGAATGTTTTTCGCCATATTGTTAAACTGCTGCGTAATCTCGTTCACACGCGCTTCGCTGAGAGCAACCTGCTCGCCGGCATCATTGATATCCGTCAAGTAACCGTCGATGGAATAGAACGCCACAAAGTGACTGGAAAAGTAGGCCTTCAGCTCCTCCTCTGATACGGGCTGCGAACCGTCAGGGCCATAATAGGCCTCCAGTAGGAGCGCTTTGCGCTCTTCGTTTTCCCGCGCCTTCATCAGCGTTTGCTTGCTGATGCCGAGACGGTTATAATAGCCGCTGAAAAATTTCCACTGCTGGTTCACCCAGGAGGAGGCGCTTGACTCCTGCTCCGTGCCAAGGCGCACCGCCTGCTCTGCAGCAACCGTGTTGACCGCAACATATTCTCTGCACAGCTGAATGGCGTTTTCCCGCGCATCTCCGGGATAATCCTCCGGGGAACGGACGACAAGATCATAGTAGTAGGTGTAAATTTCGCTGCTGAGCTGCGCACCGCCGATGGAAAGCGCCGTCTTTGGCCCGCTGCAGGCGGTTAGAAGCGTGAATAAGAGCGTCAGCGCCGCAAGGGCGCATAAAATCCGTTTCATAGCAACCTCCATTTTACCGGCAGGGCCGGGAGAACAATCTGTCAGCATGATTGTGCGGAGAGCGCTCTGTTTCGAGGCTTGTCCGCTATTTTATTATACATCATCGGAGGGAAAAAGTCTAGAAACTCGGCGGCCCCCCTTTCAAAAGGCCGCCGAGTGTGCTAAAATATTTCTATATAATCAGGCGCACGGACGCAGTGGCGCTCTTATGGGCCCGGCGTGTGGCCCACTCTGGAGCGAATCCGTGTTTCTCTGAATGAATCAGGAAAAATGGGGTATGACAATGCAATTTCAATTTTCAAACCGAATTTCCTCGTTGCAGCCTTCCGCGATTCGGGAAATTCTGAAAGCAACCTCCCAGCCGGATGTGATTCCCTTCGCGGCCGGGAACCCCGCGCCGGAGGCCTTCCCTGTGGACGAGGTGCGAGAGATTACGGCAAAGCTGCTTGCCGAACGGCCGGTGGACTGCCTGCAATATGGCGTTACGGAGGGGTATGCGCCTCTGCGGGAGCGGCTCTCTGCCTATATGAAAGCCAAGCATAACATCGGCCGTGATTTTGACAACCTGATTGTTACCTCCGGCGCGCAGCAGGTGATGGACCTGGCAACAAAAGCCCTCTGTAACGAGGGGGATACGGTTCTCTGCGAGGCGCCGTCCTTCATCGGCTCGCTGAATTGCTTCCGCTCCTATGGCGCAAAGCTGCGCGGGATCCCTGTGCAGGCGGACGGCATGGATGTGGAGGAACTGGAACGCGCCCTGCAAGAGGAGCAAAACGTCCGGTTTATTTATACCATTCCGAATTTTCAAAATCCGGCCGGCGTGACGATGTCGCTTGCCAAGCGCCAACGGGTTTACGAGCTGGCCAGGCAGTATGGTGTGCTTATTGTGGAGGATAACCCCTATGGCGATTTGCGCGTGGCGGGCGAACATGTGCCGGCGATCAAGAGCTTTGATGAAGAGGGCTACGTCCTCTATGCAGGCTCGTTTTCTAAGATTCTGTCGCCCGGTATGCGCGTGGGCTATGCCGTTGCGCCCGCGCCGTTGATTGCGAAAATGACTGTTGGAAAGCAGGCGTCGGACGTTCACACGACGATGCTCTGCCAGTTGATTGTGGATGAATGGATGGCGCATTACGATATCGAAGCGCATATTCAGAAAATCTGCGGGATTTATCGCAAAAAGCTCAACCTGATGTGCGATCTGATTGACAGCGAGCTGGGGGACTTTGTCACCTACAACCGGCCGGAGGGCGGCCTGTTCATCTGGTGTGCTCTGCCGGAGGGCGTGGATATGACGGCGTTCTGCCAGAAGGCGGTGGAGCGCAAGGTTGCGGTGGTGCCAGGCTCTGCTTTCATGACGCATGAGGATGACCCAACCCAGTGCTTCCGGCTGAATTTCTCAACGCCTACGGATGAGGCCATCGTCAGGGGGATGCAGATTTTAGGCCAGTTGAAAAAAGAATTTTAGAGAGCAGGGGATCACATGGAGCAGCAAACACAACGCAAAAAAAAGATTTTAAGCGCGATCCAGCCAAGCGGCATCCCAACGCTCGGCAACTATCTCGGTGCGCTCAAAAACTGGGCGGCCATGGCGGAGGAGTATGATTGCGCTTATGCGGTGGCGGATCTGCATGCGATTACGGTGCGGCAAAACCCGGCTGAGCTGCGCCGCCGCACGCTGGAGCTGTATGCCCTGCTGCTTGCAATCGGCCTGGATCCGGAGAAAAACCTTGTGTTTATACAAAGCCAGGTGCCCACCCATGCACAGCTCGCGTGGGTGCTTAACTGCTATACACAGTTTGGCGAAATGTCGCGCATGACGCAGTTTAAGGATAAATCCGCCCAGCATGCGGATAACGTCAATGTGGGCCTGTTTGCTTACCCGGTGCTGATGGCTGCGGATATTTTGCTCTATCAGGCGGATTTTGTGCCCGTGGGGGCGGATCAGAAGCAGCACCTGGAAATTACGCGCGATATTGCCGGCCGTTTTAACGGCATTTATGGCAATGTGTTCACCATCCCGGAGCCTTTCATCGGCAAAGAGGGGGCGCGCGTGATGTCCCTCCAGGAGCCGGAGAAGAAGATGAGTAAGTCCGATCCAAATGTCAACGGCTTTATTTCCATGCTGGATGAGCCGGAGGTCATCATGCGCAAGTTTAAACGCGCCGTTACGGATTCGGAGGCCCGCGTAGCCTGTGAGGAAGGCCGTGCAGGCATCAACAACCTGATGGGGATTTACAGCTGCTGCACCGGAAAAACAATGGAGCAGATTGAGCAGGAGTTTGACGGGAAAGGGTATGGGGCGTTTAAAACGGCGGTTGCCGAGGCGGTGATCGAAGAGCTGCGCCCTGTGCAGGAGCGCTTCCGTGCCTACATGAATGATCTCGATTATATCCGCAGCTGCGCTGCAAAGGGGGCCGAGGCCGCCCGCCGTGTTTCACAGCGCACACTGGATAAGGTGATGAAAAAGGTCGGCTTTGTGCTTGGATAAGACAGGCCGTTCAGGCTGCAAAAGTACAGCCGGAGGGAAGAGCTCCCTCCGGCTGTACGGCATTTTTCAGGGAAATGATCTGATGAAACAAGAGCGCTTAAAACTTTTCGCTGCCTCCGATGGCGAGAATAATCACAGCCCAAAAGAGCTGATACAATATAATCTGAACGGCGCCGAGCACTGACACCTCTGAAGTGAAGCACAGCACGCCCACCAGAGCGGCGCCAAGCGCAGCAGCGGCGACCTCCAGAGCGGTCAGTAGCTTCGCACCGTTTTGCAGCGTTGCGCAGGCTGCTACGCTGCGCAGGAAGTTTTGAATTCGCCCGTCGTGAACAATCCCGGCACTCCCACGCTGCAAGGCAGTGGAACGGTATTTCCGGTAAATCACGCCTGCCTGCGCACTGATCACTTTGACGCAGTTTTGCGGGAGCCCAAAGCGCTCCTCCACAAAGGAGTCTGTAATATTGGGGTCGGAGGTGCGCACGAGGATAGTGATTCCCTTGCGCTCAAGGTTTTTCAAATGCTCCCCCACATGTGGATCCGCCTGATAGCTGACGACGAACAACGCAGATAAAAGGCCATCCACCGCGAGGTACATCACCTGGCGGCCGTCGTGGCGGTATTTTGCCTCGCTCTGACGGGGGGGGAGCTCCACGTTGTGGTGCTGTAAAAGCTCCCGGTTCCCAACCAGGATCCGCCGGCCATGCACCCAGCCGGATAACCCCATGCGGTCCTCATAGGAAAGCTCTTCCACTGGGGGGAGAATGCGCCGGTTGCCCAGAATTACACTGTCAAAAACCTCGCCAAGCGGGCCGCCGGCGGCAATCACCAGAGAAGCGGCGTCCAAAATAGCCTCGTCTATGCGCATGCCGTGGAAGGGCTTAAAGCCGTGGATATTGCAGCCGCCATGCCGGAAAATATCGGAGGAGTCAAAGACGACGGCATTTGTTTCGCCGCAGTCTGCCGCCGCCGCATAACCGGAGACCATGGCCCCGCCTCTGTTGAGCGATTGATTCGCGCGGAAAAGCGGCCATGCCGCGCCAAGCGAAAGGACGGCAGGGATAGAGATACAGGCGAACGCGGCTAGGGCGGAAAAGCCATCCGCCGCGCTGTGGTTTAAGATGCCGACGGCGATACCTGTCGCGGTTGACAGCGCCAAAACGACTGGAACCAGCTTTGCCGATAAGCGGTCGGCAGGCCCCAGCTGCTCAGAGAGCGCGCGGAACCGGGAGGGGAATGCGGTGCGCGTGGAGTAGCGCACATCCGGGTCGCCGAGCAGCAGGCCGCGGCCGAT